>PWPY01000108.1 GCA_003558575.1 Desulfonatronovibrio sp. | reverse complement strand
CGAACACGGAAACCCGTGCGCAAGCATTAAAGACGGTGACGGCGTGATCTTTTTTAACTTCAGGGCAGACCGGGCCAGACAGCTGACCAGAGCGCTCTCTGAACCTGAGTTTAAAGAATTTCCAAGGGCTGTTTTCCCCAGGGTGCATATGGTCACTATGACCAGATATGAAAAGGATTTTGACATTCCAGTTCTTTTCCCTCCGGAGAAGATGAAAGATATTCTTGGGGAAGTTATATCTTCCAGAGGTCTTACCCAGCTGCGCCTGGCAGAAACAGAAAAATACGCTCACGTTACTTATTTTTTTAACGGCGGATCGGAAACTCCATTTCCAGGAGAAGATCGAATCCTTGTGCCATCACCGAGAGATGTGGCCACTTATGACCTTAAACCTGAAATGAGTGTTTATGAGGTCACTGACGTCCTGGTCGAGAAAATCAACATCAATGCTTTTAATCTCTATGTCTGCAACTTTGCTAACTTAGACATGGTGGGACATACAGGAAGCATTCCTGCTACCATTAAGGCCTGTCACGCAGTGGATGAGTGCGTGGGCAGGGTGATGAAGGCTATGTTAGAAAAAGGCGGCTATATTCTGCTTACTGCGGATCATGGCAATGCAGACGATATGCTGGGGGAAGACGGCAAAGTAAAAACTTCTCACAGTCTTAATCCGGTTCCTCTGATGCTTATCAGCAGTGACGCCACAATGGCTCAAAGGTTTGGCAAAGAGGGAGTTCTTGCGGATATTGCCCCGACTATTCTAGACATATGGGGCATCAGCAAACCAGAATTAATGACTGGCAACACCCTGATTGCAGGTTGAGGCCGTATTTTTTATAGTTCTTCAGGAGTAATTAAAAATGGCAGAGCAAAAATTTATCAGCCCTGTAAGGCCGATAGGCATGGAGCTTGTTATTCTATATCCCTGTCCACATTGTGGGCGAAATGTTCCCCTTCTGGCGCCCATGGAACCGTCAATGGGCAGTTGTGATTTCTGTAAAAAACAGTTTCCCCTTGTGCCCATAGACAATACTACGGTCCAGTATATCAAGCTTATTCTCAATAATGGCCAGGCTGCCATAGATCCGGAATACGTTTAGCAGGCTGATAAGTATGGGTCTTCCTGCATGAGGTAGTTCTGGACATAGTCCTGGACTCCATCCTCAAGGGAATGGAATTTTACCGGACACCCGGCTTTTTCCAATTTGTCCATGGGAGCTCTGGTGTAATACTGATATTTCCCCCGCAATTCCTGGGGCATTTCAATGTATTCAATCTCCGGCTTCAGGCTCATGGCACTGAATACTGATCTGGTTAGATCATTCCATGACCTGGCTTGGCCCCTGCCCATGTTGAAAATTCCGTTTATCTCCTTTTTTTCCAGAAACCACGCCATAACTTTAAGGCAGTCTTTGAGATATACAAAGTCTCTTTTCTGTTCACCATGTCCGTAATCAGGATGGTACGATTTAAAAAGTTTGACCCTGCCTGTCTCTCTAACCTGAAAAAAAGCCTTGCGCGCAACACTCTGCATGTTGCCTTTGTGATACTCATTGGGGCCGTAGACATTGAAGAATTTAATCCCCACAGTGCTTTCGAGAAACCCTTTTCTCTGCAGCCATAGATCAAAAAGCTGCTTGGAGTAGCCGTACATGTTAAGGGGTCTCAGTTTTGGAAGCTGTTCATGATCATCTGCAAATCCCAGGCTGCCGTCTCCGTAAGTAGCAGCGCTGCTGGCGTTTATAAACCGGGCGTTTCGACTGACACAGTATCTAACCAATGCCTTTGAGTATTGAAGATTATTGGTCATGAGGTAATCAGCGTCCAGTTCAGTAGTGGAAGAGCAGGCCCCCATGTGCACGATTGATTCGATGTTGTTGAATTGTCCTTTTTCCAGGCGAGGAAGGAACTCATTCTTATGTATATAATCTCTATATTTGAGGTTTACCAGGTTTTTCCACTTATCAGTGCAGCCCAGATTATCGACGATCAGAATATCATCAATGCCCATGAGGTTGAGCTGGTAAACAAAACCACTGCCGATAAATCCAGCGCCGCCGGTAACTATGTGCAATTTAATACCCCTTTTCTGGTTTAATTCATTAATCTGCAAGATAACAAGATTATTTACTTAATCTGCTCAAGTCAAATATGATCACTGAAAAAAAGTTGTTTAGTTGTAGTTCGTTATCATAAAGTGAAGCGTTTCTTTTTTTGCAGTTTGTTGATTTCTTTTATAGAAAAATAAACAAAGACCGTTGACAAGACTTTATTTTTAGGGTTGCTTATGGCACAAGTTTCCTCAAGCTTTACTTTAATTTTTGAAATTCAGGAGGCAGTCATGGCTGACAGGATAATAGAAAAGGTTGATAATTTTTACTCAATAATATCATTAATAAAATTTAGACACACACCAGGGGTTTACTTCGATAATGTTCCCATGGATTTCCTGCCTGAAATCGGGGCCATGGACAGGGTTCTGCATGAAAAATCCGCTGTTTCTCCTGGACCTGTGGGAGATGTTGAGCGTCCATGGTACATGCATCCACATCAGGCTGACAACCTTATCGTACTCTATGGAACCCGACATGTTGATATTTATACTAAAGAACATGGGATACTTAATTTTACAGTTACCCCCCAGCAAATTCTCAAGGAAGGCAAGTTGATTTATGACGGTCCTGCCATGCTGGTCTGGCCAAGGTTTGTTTTTCACAGGATTACAAGTGGTGAAGAGGGGTCAGCTTCCCTAAATTTTGCAGTACATTATGAAGGCCTGGATATGAGGAAGAATTTCAATATTTATGATTTGAATACTGATACCGGAGAATTCAAGATTATCAGGGAAGGTTTTAAAGATCAGAACATGTAGCTTTTTTTATTCAAAGCAATAAATTGCAATTGATAATTTTTTTCATTAAAATGCCGGGTTTTATGGTTGAGACAATCATCAACTTCATTAGTGAGGTCTGCTTATGAACTATTATGTACCTTCCTACAGAAAATCATCAAGCATAAGCTTTAAGCGCAAACGGAGCAAGAAGCCTTTGTGGATAAGTATTGCTCTGTGCATATTTGTTTTATCGTATTTTCTTGTAGGGTTTGATTACAAATCTTCGCCACAAATGGCACCGTCCCCCAGCTTGACTGAAAAGTCCAAGCCGGAGGAAAAGAAGGTCCAGGTTGATCAAAATGACGCTGGTACTCAGGTGGCTTCATCTCCTCAGCTGAGTCAGAAAACTGCAGATCAAGAAGTGGTTGCGGGCCAGGTGGAAGCTGAACCAGTATCGTTAATTGAGGAAAAAACTGTTTCCATATCTTCAGGAGATACCCTGATGGGTCTGCTCACCAAGGAAGGCCTTGGCAGGGCAGAAGCGCATACAGTTATCTCCACCCTGGGAGAGGTGTTTAATCCCAGAAGGTTGCGGCAGGACCATCAGATCGTCCTGGCCTTTGAATCAAGAGGAAACTATGGCCCAATGTTTCAGAGTATGAACCTGAAACTGGATGTGACTAAGGAGGTCCAGGTTGCACGCTGCCCTGAAAAAGGGTTTGTGGCCGAGGAAATCGTGCAGGAACTTCAGGCAAGGCCGGCAAGAGCTGAAGCAGAAATTACCTCCAGCCTTTATAATGCCGCAGTTAATGCAGGTCTGCCTTTGGAAGTCCTGATGCTGATGATCAGGGCCTATTCTTTTGATGTGGATTTTCAGAGGGATATCCGCCAGGGAGATAGTTTCAAAATAATGTTTGAAGAAATGGTGGATGGGAACGGCAATTTTATCCGTGGAGGCTCAGTACTTTACGCTGAGCTCAATACACGGGGTCGAAGCCTTCCCGTTTACCGGTATGAAACCACTGATGGTGAAGTGGATTTTTTTAACGACAAGGGGCAGTCTGTCAGAAAAACCCTCATGGTTACACCCATTGATGGGGCCAGGCTCAGTTCAGGTTACGGCAAAAGACGTCATCCTGTTTTGGGCTACAGCAGGATGCATAGGGGCTTAGACTTTGCCGCCCCAACAGGAACTCCAATTATGGCTGCTGGTGACGGAGTTGTTGAATATGCGGGTCGCAAAGGCAATTATGGCAATTATATAAGAATAAGACACCCTAATGAATATCACACAGTATATGCCCATATGAGTCGTTTTGGTTCAGGAATCCGCCAGGGTTCAAGGGTCAAACAGGGCGAGACTATAGGTTATGTTGGAAGTACAGGCATGTCCACCGGACCTCACCTGCACTATGAGGTGCACTTCAGAGGCAATCACGTCAATCCTGCTTCAGTTGATACTCCTCCTGGCAGGACCCTCAAAGGAGAGGAGCTGGACAGGTTTATGTCAGCCAAGGGCAGCTTAGAAACACTTTTTGCTTCTCTGGAATCCAGGGAAAAGCTGGCCAGGTTAGATTAAAACATTAGATCCTTTTATATTTTCATATATTTTATGGTTGACAATGCTGATTTCGATCGGTAAATATCTCTTCTTTCAGAACGTGGGCCGTTAACTCAGTTGGCAGAGTATCTGCCTTTTAAGCAGAGAGTCGCAGGTTCGACCCCTGCACGGCCCACCAAATCTTTCCTGTTTCCCATTTCATTCAAGTCCCCATCGTCTAGTGGCCTAGGACGCTGGCCTCTCACGCCGGAAACAGGGGTTCAAACCCCCTTGGGGACGCCATAAATTTCAACAGGTTGCAACCTGTCTGCCATAGCCTAAGCCGGTGGAAGTACCGGCGGAAGTACTCAAGCCCCTGAAGCAAAACTTCGGGGCTTTTTTTTGTTAAATGAAATAACCTTACCCGGACCTCTTTTGACAAACACTCCTTCCTGAGCTTCTCTTGTATTCTCAAGTCCAAGCTTACGCAGATAGCGTTCTCTGGTTGATGGAGACTTGTATCTTCTAAGTAACTTCAAAAAAAACTGGACCCCGGATCAAGTCCGGGGTGACGGTTTAAGAACGTTTTTACTCTTTATCGTCATTCCGGCGAAAGCCGGAATCCAGGTTTTTGATGGGTGTAAGTTACTTGTCGGTTTGGTCCAGGGTCCCCCCTGGTGTAACGCCTTACAAGTAACTTGAAGCGTATTGGCAATAAATTCAGAACATTAAGGTTTTGCATAATGCTCTTTGCAGAAATGGTGCTCCCCTTCACAGGCAAACACATGATCGTGCCTCTTATAGATTCAGGCTTGTTGGATAAGGACTTTTTCAACAATCAGATAACGAGGATATTTGTGTTGGAAAGGATATTTTCTACCTGGGAAGTTGACAGGCAGAATGTGTTGATTTGCAGGGATTGTTAGTTTATGTTGTAGAGAATAAATCTATTCAGAAAATCATGTAACCAACACTTAGGTTTAGAGGTTGATTATGAAACTGAAGTTTCACGGAAAATCCGTATTTTGAGTTTATGCAGCCATGCGTAGCATGGTGGTTATAATATCTTTTCTCGGGGGTTT
>PWPY01000066.1 GCA_003558575.1 Desulfonatronovibrio sp. | reverse complement strand
TCTTCAATACAAAGGGTCACGCTCTGATGCGTCATCACCTCTCAAACTCATTCCAGGCCATAGGGAGATGTTTTGCACAATCCATGTTCACGCTTATCTGCCTGCCGTATGAGGCGGCCACCAACGTCGCCACTATCCTGCGAACCATGTGGCGGATGGGGGTATCCGGCCGGAGACTTCTGGAATGGAATCAGCCAGGCCTGGGCAATGGGACGGGACAGACAGTATCAAATCTGTCAGCGCTTGTCACATCGTATCGCAGAATGTGGATTGCCCCTGTTGTGGCCATGGTCATGGCTGGATATCTCGTCCAGGCCCAGACAATGACCATGCCAGAAGCAATGGTTGCGGCCTTGCCGGTGTTGATCATCTGGTTTGCCTCTCCTCTCATGGCCTGGTGGATCAGTTTGCCCATCAGGCCCAGGAAAGTCCGGCTGGCTGATGACCAATTAATCTTTTTGCGCAAACTTTCCCGCAAAACCTGGGCCTTTTTCCAACAATTCGTCGGCCCCCAGGATCACTGGCTGCCCCCGGATAATTTTCAGGAAGCACCGCGTGAAATGGTGGCCCATCGCACGTCGCCCACCAATATGGGCTTTGCGCTACTTTCGAATCTGTCGGCCCGCGACTTCGGCTACATTACTGTGGAGCGCTTAATGGAGCGCACGGAGAACGCCCTGAACACAATGGATGGGCTGGAACTCTATCGTGGTCACTTTTACAACTGGTACGATACCCAAACCTGTAAGCCTCTTCTGCCCATGTTTGTTTCATCGGTAGACAGCGGAAATCTGGCAGCAAGTCTGATAACCTTGCGGGAAGGGTTGCTCGCGCTTCCCGATGAAAAGCTTACAGGGGAAAGACTGTTGGACGGAATTGCCGATACAGCCCTGGTACTCATGGATGTCTCAAGTGGGAGCATCCCTGCAGAACTTACAAAGTTCATGAAAGATATGGAGTCCTTCCGGTCTTCCTTTTTAGATACGACCCTGTGGGAC
Organism: Desulfonatronovibrio sp.; assembly: GCA_003558575.1. Classification (GTDB taxonomy): domain Bacteria; phylum Desulfobacterota; class Desulfovibrionia; order Desulfovibrionales; family Desulfonatronovibrionaceae; genus Desulfonatronovibrio. The sequence continues at coordinate 4,477 of PWPY01000066.1, read as the reverse complement.
TTGAAGGAGTTTTTCAAACGGTCAGCTTCGTCTGCCCAGGGGGTGGTTCTGAGTTTGGAAACCGATCCAGAGAGCGATCCCAGCTCCTTGTGGTGGGCACGGTCTCTGGAGCAACAGTGCCGGGAAGTGGTTGACGAGCTGAGCGTACTGACACCATGGGCAGAACAGTCACTTCCTGAACAACTTATTGATATGATTCCATCTCTCAAGGATATTCCTACTCTACGCCAGCTGGCCTGTTTCGATGATGAGGTGCTGCCCCTGATGGAAAAAATGCGCCAAATCAGCAGTGTACCAGAGGAAATGCAATGGCTCGACAAGTTCGAGGGGCTGATCATTGAGTCCAGCTTCAGTGCCAAAAGAAGAATCTCCCGCTTGGAAGATATTGCGCATCGCTGCCAGGAACTTGCCCTGAACATGGAATTTGCTTTTTTGTACGACAATACGCGCAAACTCCTGTCCATTGGCTACAACGTCAGTGAAGGGCGCAGGGAAACAAGTTTCTATGATTTGCTGGCTTCGGAAGCGCGATTGAGCAGTTTCGTTGCCATTGCCCATGGTCAGCTTCCTCAGGAAAGCTGGTTCGCCCTGGGACGTTTGCTGTCCATTGCCGGCGGAAAGTCTGTTCTTCTTTCCTGGAGCGGTTCCATGTTTGAATACCTCATGCCGCTGTTAGTGATGCCCACTTACGAGCAGACCATTCTTGATCAAAGCTGCAAAGCAGCCGTGGTCAGGCAGATCGATTACGGCAAACGACATGGCGTACCCTGGGGAATTTCAGAATCAGGATACAACATGACCGACAGTCAGCTCAACTATCAGTACAAGGCCTTTGGAGTACCGGGTCTTGGTCTGCAGCGCGGGCTGGCCGAAGATCTGGTCATTACTCCCTATGCTTCGGCACTGGCGCTCATGGTGGCGCCCGAGGAGGCCTGCAGTAATCTCGAGGGTTTGTCATCTCTTGGTTTTCAAGGCAGGTATGGATTTTATGAGGCCATTGACTATACTCCAACTCATCTGCCTCCCGGGCGGAAGAACGCTGTTGTTCGGTCCTACATGGCCCATCACCAGGGCATGAGCCTGCTTGCCCTGACGCATCTGCTGCTGGACCAGCCCATGCAGAAACGGTTCGAGGCAAATGCCATGTTCCAGGCAACAGTGCTGTTGCTTCAGGAGCGGCTGCCCAGGACCACGACATACCATTCTCAAATTTCGGAACTTTCCGAGTCCAGGAAAATGTCGACTTCCTTGAAGGAGAGGCCGCTGCGCATCTATACGACACCCCATACTTCCATTCCCGAGGTACAGCTGCTGTCCAATGGAAGATATCATGTCATGGTCACTAATGCTGGCGGCGGGTACAGCCGCTGGAAAGATCTTGCAGTGACCCGGTGGCGTGAAGACTGTACCAGCGATAACTGGGGGGCCTTCTGTTATATCCGGGACATGTCTAACGGTGTGTTCTGGTCCACTGCGCATCAGCCAACGCTTAAACCGGCCGAGCGTTACGAAGCTATATTTTCTGAAGGTCGGGTAGAGTTCCGCCGCAGGGACGAAGATATTGATACTCATACAGAGATTGCTGTTTCATCCGAGGATGATATTGAATTGCGCCGCATCACAATTACCAACCGATCCAAGACCCGCAGGTTTATCGAAGTAACCAGTTATGCAGAAGTTGTCCTGGCATCGCCTGCATCTGACGCTGCGCATCCAGCCTTCAGTAACCTTTTTGTTCAAACCGAGATCATCAAGGCCCAGGACGCGATTATGGCTACCCGGCGGCCCAGATTTGCAGACGAACAGCCCCCGTGGATGTTTCATACCATGACCGCCCACGGTGCGGATATGGGCGAGATGTCCTATGAAACCGACCGGTTGAGGTTTATTGGTCGTGGGAACACGCTGGCTGCTCCTGAAGCCATGCAAAATTTCTCGCCACTTTCCGGTGGAGAAGGACCGGTATTAGATCCCATTGTAGCCATTCGCTGTCAAATCACCTTGGACCCGGAAACGTCGGCAACTGTGAACATCATAACTGGTGCGGCTGAAGGCCGCGAAGTCTGCGCCGGGTTAGTGGGCAAATACAGGGACCGATATCTTGTGGGCCGGGTATTTGAGCTTGCATGGACCCACAGCCAGGTGCTCCTGCAGCAGATTAACGCCACTGAAGCTGATGCGCAGATCTACGGACAGCTTGCGGCCTCAGTTCTCTATGCCAATTCAGGGCTGCGTGCTGAGTCCAGCCTGATCATGAAAAATTTCCGGGGGCAATCCAGCCTCTGGGGCTATGCCATCTCCGGTGATCTGCCCATTGTCCTGCTCTGGGTCGAGGATCGTGAGAACATCCAGTTAGTCCGCGAGCTCGTTCAGGCCCATGCCTATTGGCGTCTCAAAGGACTGGCCGTGGATATGGTGATCATCAATGAAGATCATGCCGGTTATCGGCAGGTTCTGCACGACCAGATCATGGGCCTTATTGCTGCTGGCGTGCATGATAAGCGGGCGGATCGTCCGGGTGAGGTGTTTGTGCGCAACGCTGACCAGATTTCGGACGAAGATCGGATAATCTTTCAGGCCCTGGCCAGGGTTGTTATTCGTGACAGCCAGGGAACACTTACGGATCAACTGAATCGCATCGGCCGTGAACAGCCGAAAATTCCAGCCCTGACTCAGACCCGTATTTTTCGCCCTCTCCCGCCTGCGGTTGCGGCCCTGCCGCGTGAGGATCTCCTGTTTTTCAACGGAATCGGGGGATTTACACCGGATGGTCATGAGTACGTTATTTCAACCAGTGGCGAGCAGGTCTCACCTGCGCCGTGGGTCAATGTTCTGGCCAATCCAAACTTTGGAGCCATTGTCTCGGAAAATGGCCCAACCTACACCTGGAGCGAGAACGCTCATGAATTTCGTCTGACCCCATGGCACAACGATCCGGTCATGGATCTAAGCGGAGAGGCCTTCTATCTGCGCGATGAAGATCGCGGCCATTTCTGGTCCCCCATGCCGCATCCAGTTAGAGGCACTTCTCCCTATGTCACCCGGCATGGATTTGGATACACCGTGTTTGAACACACCGAACGCGGCATCTCTTCGGAAGTATGGGTTTTTGTGGCCATGGATGCGCCAGTCAAGTTCACTGTGCTTAAGGTGCGCAACCAGTGCGGGCGTCCGCGGCGGCTCTCGGTGAGTGGATTTGTGGAGTGGGTGCTTGGGGATGTCCGCTCCAAGACAGGAATGCACATAAGCACCGAGATCGACCCTGAAAGCGGCGCGATTCTGGCGAGCAACCCTTACAACACCGAATTCAGCAGGCGGGTGGCCTTCTTTAACGTGGATCATGCCATCAGGACGGTCAGTGCTGACCGGACCGAATTTATCGGTCGCAATGGAACTCTGGCCGACCCTGCTGCCATGAGCCGGTCCCACCTCTCCGGCAGGGTCGGGGCTGCTCTTGACCCTTGTGCGGCCATGCATGCTGTTTTTGATCTGGAGGATGGCGAGGAACGGGAGGTCGTTTTTACCCTTGGCGCCGGGCAAGATGGTGACGAGGCCTCACGTCTCGCGCAACGATACCGCAACTCTGTTGCGGCACGCAAGGAACTCCAATCAGTATGGCAATACTGGAATCACACTCTGGGCGCTGTCCAGGTGGAAACACCCGACAAATCCGTGGATCTTCTGGCCAATGGCTGGCTTCTGTACCAGACCATTGCCTGCCGGCTCTGGGGCCGCAGCGGTTACTACCAGTCCGGGGGCGCATTCGGTTTCCGTGACCAGCTGCAGGACTCCATGGCCCTGATCCATGCCGAGCCGGGGCTTGTGCGTGCCCATTTGCTTCTTTGTGCGGGACGCCAGTTTTCTCAAGGCGATGTTCAACACTGGTGGCATCCACCAACCGGCAGAGGGGTGCGTACCAAATGTTCTGACGACTATCTCTGGCTACCCCTGGCTACCTGTCGTTACGTCCAAAGCACCGGGGATACCGGAGTCCTGGACGAAACCGTTCACTTCATCAATGGCCGTCAGGTAGGTCAAGCCGAGGAATCCTATTATGACCTTCCGGTCAGATCCGAGGAAACAGCCAGCCTGTATGAACATTGCGTGCGTGCGATCCAGAGAGGACTCAGGTTTGGTGAACACGGCCTCCCCCTGATTGGCACTGGCGACTGGAATGACGGCATGAACATGGTCGGCCACGAAGACAAGGGAGAAAGCGTGTGGCTGGGGTTTTTCCTGTGCGAGGTGCTGAACCGATTCGCCGAAATAGCACGATTGCGCAGCGATCTGGACTTTGAACGACGATGCCGAAACGAGGTTGTACTGCTGGCCCAAAATATTGAGGAACATGGCTGGGACGGCGACTGGTATCTCAGGGCATATTTTGATGACGGGACCCCCCTGGGCTCTGCTGAAAGTCCTGAATGCCGCATAGACTCCATAGCCCAGAGGGGTCCCGTCATCAAAATATGCCCTG
>PWPY01000048.1 GCA_003558575.1 Desulfonatronovibrio sp. | reverse complement strand
GACGCTCTTCCGATCTCAAGACATTCAATATCCCTGCAGGCTGAAAGAATCCTGTAATACTTTAGCCTTTCTTTGGAGTCGGTTATAAAGTTTTCAGGAATAAATGCCGGAAATCCAATGCTCACCTCTAAGTCATCTTTGGTCTGAAGCGGTTCCCCTTTCTGCCTGCTTACCTCTTCTTGAAGCATATCCAAAAACAGATCCAACCCGACTTTTCCAATTTGTCCAGATTGTACTTCACCGAGAAGGTTTCCTGCTCCCCTGAGTCTTAAATCTTCCATAGCCACCTGAAACCCAGCTCCTAAGTAATCCATATCAAGGATGATCTGCATTCTTTTTTTTGCCTGTTCAGACAATCCACTAAAAGATGAGATCATGAAATATGCGTAAGCCTGTTTATCAGATCTGCCCACTCTTCCCCTGAGCTGATAAAGCTGTCCAAGACCAAACATCTGGGCCTGGTCAACAATAAGGGTGTTGGCCTTTGGAAAATCGAGTCCTGATTCAATAATTGCAGTACATACCAGAATATCAAGTTCATGGTGCCAGAACTTGTGCATGGTTTCTTCCAGCTCTTTTTCAGGCATCTGTCCATGGGCCATGCCCACCCTGGCTTCAGGGGCAAGTGTTTGCACATATTCCATAACTTTTGAAATCCCCTGAACCCTGTTATAAACCCAGAATATCTGTCCGTTTCTCTCAAGCTCTCTAACAATTATTTTTTGAAGAAATTCATCATCTTTTTCAATAAGAGAGCTTTCAACTGGTTTGCGGTCTATTGGCGGGGTTTCAATTACACTCAGGGTTCTGATTCCAGAAATGGAAAGCTGAAGAGTACGGGGAATGGGCGTGGCTGTAAGGGCCAGAACATCAACATTCTGACGATATTTTTTAAGTTTTTCTTTATGTTTGACACCAAATCTCTGTTCTTCGTCCAGAATTAGCAAGGTAAGGTTGGGCAGAATAACATCTTTGGATAATATTCTATGGGTTCCAATGATGATATCCACCTCTCCCCTTCTTGCAGCTTCAATGATTGTCTTTTGTCTTGCTTTGGGAACAAATCTACTTAACATTCGTACGTTAACTGAAAAATCTTCCATACGTTGTCTGAAATTCTGGTAGTGTTGTTCAGCCAGTACTGTTGTGGGACATAAAAGGGCCACTTGTTTTCCATCCTGAACAGCCCTGAACGCTGCCCTCATGGCTACTTCGGTTTTTCCGAACCCTACATCGCCGCAGATAAGTCTATCCATAGGTTCGGGTTTTTCCATATCATCCATAACATCTCTGATTGCCTGTTCCTGGTCCTGTGTTTCCTCAAAACCGAATGTGGCTTCGAATTCCCGGAAAAACTCACCAGCAGGACCATATGAATACCCCTTTGCAACTTTGCGGTAAGCGTACATATCCACAAGATCTTTGGCGATTTTTTCTATTGCTTTGCGGACACGATCTTTGGTTTTGGTCCATCCTGTTCCCCCGAGACGATCCAAAGATGGAGCAGTTCCCTCGGGGCCCTTAAACTTTTGAACTAAGGCGAAACGGTCAACCGGGATATACAATTTATCATCGTTGGCATAATAGATAAGCAGATAATCATTAGCAGATCTACCTGCCCTGACTCTGTGCAGACCTCCAAATCTTCCAAGGCCGTAATCACGGTGAACAACAAGATCTTCCGATTCAACCTCGTCTACTTGGTCAAGCCCTTTGAAAGTCCCTTTAACCGCCCTGCCCCTGAGACTTTTTTTAGGCTGAATAACGTCTTCACCAAGGATTATTATGTGATTCCACTCAAGATTCATGCCGATTCCAATCTTTGAGACTACGGCATAAAGTCCTTTTTCATCAGGAAAGTAGGTTGTTCTGAATTTTATTCCTTCTTCATGGACGATACTTAAAAATTTCTGTCGAGATTTATCTGTGTTAAAGGACAGGATCACCTGGTTGGCAGTCTTTTTCCATTCCTTCAGCTCAGCAATAAGTGCATGCCACGGACGTTTGTTGTCCTCTGGTTTCCAGAACATGTCTGAAAAGTTTTTAATTTCTTTTTCATTTAGTTCTGGTCCTTTATTTTTACGCCCGATAACAAGGTTTTCAAATATAAGCTGTCTGCTTTGCTGCCACATGGATCTGGCTCTGACAGCAGGCTGATAAATCAAGGTCTCTGGATATGATTTTTCCAAAGCCCGGCTTTTGGAACTCCATTCTTCCTCTTCAAGGCCTGCTCGAAGTTCATTGGTATCATCCAGAATAAAATAGCTGTCTTCCGGGATAAAATCAGACCATGTTCCAGGGGATTCATAAAAAATTCCAGGCGGATAATGCTCTGGATTTAATGTCATTTTTTCCTGCAGATTATGAAAGGTTGCAGCGTTAATTTCTCCAACTCTTTTGAGGTGTTCAAGTTTGGCCCCTGCTGACTCTACTATTTCAGAATCAAGTATACATGGGCTAACAGGAACAATAAGACATTCATCCAGTTCTTTTACAGATCTCTGGGACAGAGGCTCAAATGTTCGGATGCTTTCCATATGATCATCAAAGAATTCAATCCTCACAGGATAATCATAACCTGGTGGATGTATATCCAGGATATCGCCTCTAAGGGCAATCTCACCCGACTGGGAAACTGTTGTTCTTCTGCGATAGCCCCAACTGATTGCCTGGTTGAGAATTGTATCCGTGCTTAGTTCTTCATTAATTAGTAAAAGCATGAACGAATCTTCCACCACCTGTTTTGGAGGAAGAAAGTTGAGCAAGAGATTTGATTGAATAATGGAAACGAAAGGCTTGTTATTTAAAAGAGCGAAAAGACCAGACCATAAATTCCCCCAGTCCTGACTTTTTGCAGACTGTTCCCCAGTAAATACCTGCCAGGAGGATTCCCAGAATTTTTCAGTGCTGTTCCTATTAAGGCCGAAAATGTTACTTAAATGAATATAGGTGTTTATGTTTCGCCCGGGAGGGACAATGATCACGGCGCTTTGATTTTGCTTTTGCAGGTAAGAGGCAAGATAAACCTGGCTGGCTGGTCCAGACTTATGTAAATACAGGTGTTTTTTTTCCTGTCCCAGGTTCAGAATTTCTTTTTTTAATTGTGGGTCTATATACAATGATTATTCCTGTGGAACTGTTTATATAATTTGGTGTGTCGTGCTCTTAATGGGCTTTCCGTCAAAAAAGACCTGAGGGCTATAACTTTGAATGATTTTTTTTGCAATTTTTTAGTATTGAGTTTTCACCCTTGATTATTAGACAGCGAGAGGTGAATAATCACAATAAAAAAGAAAATATTTCCGGTTTCTCTGAGATTGTAATTGTCCTGCAAAAGGACTAAAGTATCAATTTTAGATAACATATCATCATATGGAGGCATTATGGGAGAGCTTACCAAATTCAAGGATTTGCCCATTAACTGGGATATTGGACCTGCTGATGCTGTGGCCCTGCATTTGGAATGGGGAAATACCGGATATTCAGGCCGTCACCAGAACTCAGATGATGAAACCTATTATTTTTCTGTAGATTCATGGAATGAGCCGTACATTGTCCGCTTGCAGAAAATGACCAAGGACGGTTCTGAAACCCTGTATGAAATGGAATTGCCCAAGGAATTCTGGGATTGTTGCCGGGCCAAGGGAGCCCATGAATTGCCTGAGGAAATAAAAGACTGGCTTAAAGCGAAGTTTTAATCCAGGAGTGCTTTTTGTCTTAATCAGGAAATTTTCATACGCACTACCTTGCCGTCGCGGTTGTAAACGGCGTAAGGTCCCGTTTCATGGGAGTTTGTGTTAACTGTATCAGATGACGAAAATTTATTTTCGTCATCTTTGTTTTTCTGACTGGAAAACTTTTTCCCCCCAGAATCTGGATGTTTTTTTTCGTGGGCGTCAGGATTAATTTTCAGCGCCCTGATGCCAGGACTGAGTTCTGATTGTATTTCTTCAGTAGTTTTTTGTCTAATTTGAAAAATATTGGGAACCAGCATATTCAACCTCCCTTTTTTTGAGGTTACGTAAATAACTTATCGACTGATAAAAAAAATACTTTAACATGTTAGTATATATAAAACTTATATTGGCAACTCTTTTTTGGGGAGGAACTTTTTCCGCAGGCCGGGTTGTTTCAGCTCATATGCCTCCATTTAGTGCAGCTTTTCTCAGGTTTTTCATTGCCACTATCTGTCTTATATACTTGGTACGCAAGTTTGAGGGAGGATTGCCCAGAATTAATAAAAATCAAATTTTTCAGGTTATTCTTCTCGGCATGACTGGAGTATTTGCCTATAATGCCTTTTTTTTTACAGGCCTGCAGACAGTTGAAGCAGGAAGGGCTGCAGTCATTGTTGCCACAAATCCCATTTTTATCGCCCTTCTTGCTGCCGTGCTTTTTAAGGAAAGCCTTGGCCTGTTTAAGATTATCGGAATAACATTATCTGTTTCCGGAGCTATTCTGGCTATTACCAGAGGGCATCCTTTTCATCTTTTGAGTGAAGTAGTCACAATGGGAGATATAGCCATTGCCGGATGTGTCATGAGCTGGGCTGCTTACTCCATTCTTGGTAAATATTCCATGTCAAAACTCTCTCCTCATTCAGCCGTGACCTTTTCTTGCGTTGCTGGAACTATAGCCCTGCTTTTGCCAGCCATGTCAGAAGGTCTTTTTTCATATATAATGAATGTACCATTTCTGGTCTGGTTCTGCCTCATATATCTTGGATACTTTGGAACAGTCCTTGGATTTACCTGGTATTATGAGGAAGTTAAGGAAATCGGTCCTTCCAGGGCTTCAGTATTTATCAACTTTGTACCTCTTTTCGCCATTATAATTGGTTTTATCTTCCTGGGTGAATCAATTGATCCTTCCCTTGTTGCTGGAGCATTAATGGTCAGCAGCGGGGTTTATCTGGCAAATAAAATGAATTTCAGGAAACATGACCATGAAAAATAATGAAGATTACACTGAGTTAATCAGTTTTATTGAAAAAAAAATCCCGTTTAACAAATATATGGGGATTACTGTGCAAGAGGCTGAAAATGGCTTCGCACGCCTTTCATTGCCCTACAGACCTGAATTCATCGGAGACGCCAGAAGGCCTGCTTTACATGGAGGTATTCTGTCCACACTTATTGATACCTGTGGAGGAGTGGCTTTATGGACATGTTGTTATGTGTCTGATGCCATTGCCACCATTGATATGAGGGTGGATTATCTGCGGCCTGCCCCCCTTGAAGAACTCATGGCAGAATCAAGGGTCAGGCTTATGGGAAACCGTGTTGGAAACGTGCATACTCAGGTATTCACATTGGACAAGCCTGAAAATATCATTGCTGAAGGAAGGGCAGTCTATAATATTCGCAGAAGCAAAGCCAAAACCTGATGGTAATTTGGTTACATCAGGACTGCCCATGATCAGTAAAGACATAAAATTTTCTCTTGGACACGCCTATGTGCCTGAACACCTGCCAGATTATATGGGAGCCTTTTCAGAGGCAGCCTTTTCACTGG
>PWPY01000140.1 GCA_003558575.1 Desulfonatronovibrio sp. | reverse complement strand
CATGAAACCGACGGTCCATGGGATCATTATATTCCCTCAGGCAGTCAGGACACATTCCAAAGCATGACATGGAAGTCATGGGCCGGTCATAAGGGATGGAACGGGTTATGGTCAGGCGCGGGCCGCAATTAGTGCAGTTGGTGAACGGGTAAAGATATCTCCTGTCCTGAGGATCAAATATTTCTCTTGCGCAATCCGGACAAATGGACGCATCAGGGCTGATAAGCACAGAGTGTTTTTTGCCTGAAGTGCTGGGAGTGATTACAAAGTCTTCTATCTGACCCAGGTCTTTGAGTTCAGTCTCAGAAAATTCTGTTATCTGAGCCAGAGGAGGGTGTTTGGCCATAAGGTCTGATTCAAAGGAATCAATATCCTGTGACTGACCCTGAACATCAATGATGACCCCTTGTTCGTTATTGGATACTGACCCGTTCAGGGAGTGTTCTCTGGCCAGTCGATAGACAAAAGGTCTGAAACCCACTCCCTGAACCCGGCCATTGACAGTGATTTTTTTTCGCTTCATATTATTATGTTGGTCAATTATGCAGTGTATCAGTCTGGTCTTTTTAAGGTGTTAAGTTTTAAGTTAAAAGTTTTAAGCTCATCACCCGGGCGGCATGGGACCCGGCACTCACTTTAAGTGTCATAAAATACTTATGCCGGGAATAACTTTACACAAGTGTGTGCCGGACACAGCCAAACCTAAAAGTAACTTTTAATTTGCCTCAAGCTGGGATTGCTTCGCTTCGCTCGCAACAAGGATTGCCGCGCTCGAAGACTCGTTAGCAATGACACCTGAGCTGTCAGGGATGTAGTTGCTCGAAACCTGTCATTGCGAGGGAGCCTAAGCGACCGAAGCAATCTGTATGGTAAAACCATAATGACCTGATTTTATTGCATATACGATTATGGTTACTTAGAAGTAAAATTAAAGATTTGCAAAGTTCAAAGTGTGCGATTAACTACAGTCTTGGAGTTTTTGCAGTTGCGTCTTGAATCTGTTCATCTTCATTATATGCCAAATATTCAGCCTGCTTTGATTTTGTTAGAATAAACCTAAATAATAGTAAACAAAAATGAAAGAATATATATCCATTACCAATGCCACTCACCATAACCTCAAATCCGTATCCATTGATATCCCAAGGCACAATCTGGTTGTTATTTGCGGACCGTCTGGATCTGGCAAATCAACCCTGGGCTTTGACATAATATATGCTGAAGGCCAGAGGCGATATGTGGAGTCTTTATCAGCCTATGCCAGGCAGTTTCTGCCCCAGATGGACAAGCCCCAGGTGGAAAAGATCGAGGGTCTTTCTCCTTCCATTTCCATTGAGCAGCATTCTTTGTCCAGAAATCCGCGTTCAACCGTGGGTACTGTCACTGAGATTTATGATTTTTTGAGGGTGTTTTTTGCCAGACTGGGTCAGCCTATGTGCCCCAAGTGTTCCAAGCCCGTCAGTGCCCAGTCAGCTTCGCAGATTATTGAAAGTATCATGTCCATGGAAGCCGGGCTTAAATTCATGATTCTGAGTCCATTGGTCCAAAACAAAAAAGGAACACATACTGATCTTTTAAAAAAACTCAAAGGCCAGGGCTTTGCCAGGGTCAGGATCAACAAGGAAGTTCACTCCTTAGAACCTCTGCCTGAGCTGGAAAAGAATAAAAAACATACTCTGGAACTTGTGGTTGACCGCCTTATTCTCAAGCCTGAGGTTCGCAAACGCCTGGCAGATTCAGTAGAACTGGCCTTGAGTTACGGGGATGGAACCCTGATTGTGTCAGTAATAAATGGTCAGGATATATTTTTCGGTACTGAAGCGGTCTGTCCCACATGCAGGATATCTTTGCCTGCGCCCAGTCCTCAGCTATTCTCATTTAACAGCCCTCAGGGAGCCTGCGGATCATGCTCAGGTATCGGCAGTGTGGATTATTTTGAACCGGACCTTATTGCTCCTAATAAGGGCCTGAGTCTGAACAAGGGTGCGGTAATACCCTGGAAAAACCCCAGAGTTCTGGAAAGATATAAAGACGAACTCAAGTATATGGGCAAGAAGTATGGATTCAACTTGGATACCAGTCTGTCTGAATTCAGTCCTGAGGCAATGGAAGCTCTGTTTACGGGTGACCTGGAGCTTGGGTTTGAGGGAGTGCTTTCCTTGCTTGAACAGGGCTATGGATTTGGTCATATCTGGAGGGATGAATTATCAAGATTCAGGCAGTCCCGGCCATGTCCATCATGCAATGGGGCCAGGCTCAAGCCTGAAGCTTTGTCTGTGTATGTTGATAATCTGAATATCAGGGACTTTACTGAACTGCCCATTGTCAGATCCCTTTCATGGTTAGAAAACCTTGAGTTCAGTGAGATGAAGCAGAATATTGCTGTTCCCCTGGTTCAGGAGTTGACGCACAGATTGAAGTTTCTTGTTAATGTGGGCTTAGATTATATCAGTCTATCCAGGAACATGTCCACTCTGTCTGGAGGTGAGGCCCAGAGGATCAGGCTTGCCGGTCAACTTGGATCAGGACTGGTAGGTGTGACCTATGTCCTTGATGAGCCCAGTATTGGTCTTCATCCCAGGGACAATAACCGGCTTATAGACACCTTGCGTCAGCTCCAGACCAGGGGCAATACAGTGCTTGTGGTGGAACATGATGAAGCCACCATCATGTCTGCGGATCATGTTGTGGAGCTTGGGCCTGGCTCAGGTGCTCTTGGCGGTGAGATTGTCTATCAGGGTGATGTTCAAAATCTCGTGGACAATTCAGATTCTCTTACTGGAAAGTATTTAAGAAAAGAACTGAGTATTCCAAGGCCCCAGAAAAGGCGCAAAGGTGACGGCTCAATCACTGTCAAAGGAGTCAAGACCAACAATCTCAAAAATGTAGATGTTGAACTGCCATTGAAGAGTTTTGTGGTAGTCACTGGAGTGTCAGGTTCCGGTAAGAGCTCTCTTGTGGTGGATTCCATGTATAAGCATCTGGCCTTAGCCAGGGGACTTAAGGTTGATAATCCCGGAACCATAAAAGGAATTGAAGGAGCTGAGCTTGTGGAAAAGATTATTTCCATAGATCAGTCGCCCATTGGCAGGACGCCAAGGTCAAACCCGGCCACATACACAAAGATATTTGATGAGATTAGAAAGATATTTGCCCAGACCGTTGAGTCCAGAAAAAGAGGATACAAGCCTGGGAGGTTCAGCTTTAATGTGCGCGGGGGAAGGTGTGAGTCATGCCGTGGAGACGGGCAGATTCAGGTGGAAATGCATTTTCTGCCTGATGTGTATGTAAAATGCGAGGTCTGTGATGGAAAAAGATATAATCGCGAAACCCTTGATGTGCAGTACAAGGGTTTAAATATTTCCCAGGTCCTGGATATGTCTGTACGCCAGGCCAGGGATTTTTTTTCCAGCTATTCCATTCTGGAAAGAAAACTTGGCATTCTGGAAGAAGTGGGGCTGGAGTACATAAAGCTTGGGCAACCAGCCACAACCCTGTCTGGAGGTGAGGCTCAGAGGATCAAGATATCCAGGGAACTAAGCAAAAAAAGCCTTCCCGGAACGCTGTATATTCTGGATGAGCCGACCACCGGCCTTCATACCCATGAGGTGGGCAAGCTGATTCAGGTTTTGAACAAGCTTGTGGATCGTGGAGCCAGCATTGTGGTCATAGAGCACAATCTTGATGTTGTGGCCTGCGCTGATTATGTGATTGATCTCGGCCCTGGAGGTGGAGACAGTGGCGGAGTAATAGTTGCTCAGGGCACTCCAGAGGAGATCAGTAAAAATCCCGGGTCAGTGACTGGCAGGTATCTTGAGCTATAGTTTTTTATTTCCGCTTTTGGGCGGCCATTCTGGTCAAAACAGCGAGAAGCCCGCATAATATGCCCAGAAACAAGGCTCTGATGGGATCCATGCCAAACCATGTTGCAATAAGGCCTACTGAGCCGCCCAGGATAATTCCTCTAACATATGGATTGTTCATTATTTTTCTCCGGTTTTATTTTAACTGTTTAACAACACGATGTGAGGTCGGTCTGTCTTGACCAAAAATGATTATCGTCAGAAAATATCAAGCCTGAGACTTGCCATGTCCCAGGGTCAGGTGTCTGAAAAAAGTTCAAAGATATCCCGGGTGTTTCTGAATTGGATTGACCTGGATAAGTATCAGTCTTTTCTTGTATATCTGCCCATCAAAAATGAAGTTGATACTAAGCCCCTCATAGAAAATCTGCTTCAGACCGGTAAAAAAATATATGCACCCCGGTGCAGCCAGGAGCATAGCGGGTGCATGGACTTTTATATGTTATCAGATCTTTCCGAGTTGAGTCCGGGTTATTGCGGCATTGCAGAACCCTGTTCTAACTCTTCAGCATTGTATGTTAATACAGGCCCGTCTGTGTGCATTTTGCCAGGCCTGGCCTTTGATCACCAGGGCCAACGCCTTGGGTATGGCCATGGTTTTTTTGATCGTTACCTTCGTGAGCTTCCCGGGCCGAAACCATTGCTTATTGGTTTTGCCTACGATTTTCAAGTAGTTGATGCATTGCCTGGAGATGACTGGGATGTGCCGGTAGATGCTGTGATTACAGATAAGCGGGTGGTGGCCAGCAAAATTGATTACTAACTTGAGAGGTGTGGCTTGGCAATGATATCTCAACCCAAATATATAAAGTTTAAATTCCCGGGTACTCCTGACGTTACCTGCGCTTTTGGCACAAGGCTTGGGGGGTTAAGCAGGGATAGTTTTCAGGGAAATAATATTTCCTTTGAGGTGGGTGATTTGCCCGAAAATGTTCTTGGGAACCGTAATCTTGCGGAAAATGAAATAGGTTTTGAGCGCTTGATGGACCTTAAACAGGTGCATGGGGATGTTGTCCATTTTGATCTTAAAGGGGATTTTCTTGAAGGAAGCCGGTATGAAGGAGACGGTGTCTGTACTTCAGAGGCAGGAGTTGCGTTGATGATCAAGACCGCTGACTGTCAGCCGGTTTTCATGGTCCATGAATCAGCCAGATACATTTGCGCCCTGCATGTGGGCTGGCGGGGCAACAGGATGAATTTTCCAGGAACAGGACTGCGTCTTTTTTGTGATCATTACGGGATAGATTCTCGTGAGGTTCTCGCTGTTCGAGGACCCAGCCTTGGTCCCTGCTGCGCAGAATTTACTGATTTTCATGAGCATTGGGATCAGGGATTTGAAGGTTACTACAGCTCTAAAAGCAAAACTATGGATCTGTGGAGCCTGAGCAGAGATCAATTGATTAACGGGGGTATCAGACAGGAAAACATTTATTCCATGGATATTTGCACAAAGTGTAATAAGGATTTGTTTTTTTCATACCGCAGAGAAAAGATTAGTGGCCGCCAGGCAAATTTTTTGATGATTGAAATGTAATTGAAAAAGAGGTTGTTGTGACTGCTGTTGAGGATCTACGCATTGATCCTGACAGTATACATAGTTTTCATCCGGAAACGGCTCTTTTTCCTTTTGGCGGCGTCAATCTGCACAATTATTCGTCAACGTATTAAGATACGCCT
>PWPY01000068.1 GCA_003558575.1 Desulfonatronovibrio sp. | reverse complement strand
GAATGCTTTTTTCAAAAAAGAAAAAGACCTGGGTTACTGAAAAGATGAAAAAAATTCTGGAAAATGTTTCCACTCTGAACCTGAAAGATGCTGAATCTGATGATTTCACTCCTCAGAACTGCCGCTCCATGCATGACCTGATCAGGTTTACCCATGAAATGGGTGTCAGGGAAATGTTTGCCCTGACAGATCGCAAAGGCAGGGGTCTTTACCAGGCAAAAGTCCTTGACTTAAGTATTCCCCTGACCTTCAGAGTGCTGAACTTAGAAAAAGGACTAACTGAGGAAGGTGACTCCAAACCCCGGGTGTCCCTCAGCGATGTAACCTGCGCTCCTTTTCTGGCTATGTTTTACGGTTTGAACCATGAAAAAATCGAGTGGGATCATAGTATAAAACATTTTGACTGGGAAGAATTTGACAAAGTAAGTGCAGGCGTTTTTGATCCCACAAAGTCTTCTCTTTTAAGCAGCTATGGACTTCTCGCTCAAGATTACATGCATGCCCTTATCAGGTTTGGCTATCATTTTGTGGTGGTGGACGCACTCCTTGGCAAAGAAAAGGAACTGAACTATATACAGTTCAGCTTTAAAGGCGGTGGCGCAGAAGAATCTCAAAGGCTCATGCGCCTTGAAGCCATCAGAATAGTCCTGGAAGAATACGGATTCAACATAGAAGTAAGAGGAGACTTGCTCAAAGCTGAATTTAACAGAGAAAACCACGACGAAACTGAAAAAAGACTTAAAGCTATTGGATTTATTCTTGGCAGGACCAGACTCAAGGACATGAGCATGAATGAAGAAAAAATCAAAAATTTATCCAGGAAATTCCTGGGAGAATTAGATGAAATTCTGGCCCTTTAAAAAATCAGAACAAAAAGGTATTGTCAGCTGGGTAACTCCAAGCATGGCAGTAGGCCATGCGCCCATGTCGTATGACCACTTAGATCTTCTTAAAAAAGCTGGAATTGACTCCATCATAAATCTCTGTGCTGAATTTCCTGACCTGCCCTTAATTGAACAGAAAGCCGGTTTTGATGTCTACTACCTGCCCATTGAGGATGAGGAAACCCCTGAGATGGAAACCATGGACAATGCCCTGGAATGGATTGATGAATCCATCTATCTCGGAAAGAAAGTATTGGTCCATTGCCGACATGGTATTGGCCGAACAGGAACCATTGTATCTGCCTATCTTTTACGAAAAGGACTCAGTGCAAGACTGGTTCAGCAAAAATTAAAGAAACTGCGTTCAAAACCTTCAAGCTATTGCCAGTGGCAGCTCTTAAGAAAGTATGGACGCTCGCAATGTGCCCTTAAAACGCGCGAACCCAGCCTGGAACATAAAAATATTGTAGATCTCAACCCCTTTTTTGACGATATTGAAGCAATCCTAAACAGGATTGAGCTGGAAATATCAGGCTCTGGAAGGCTTTGTGGACGGGAACATATGCTCTGCTGCCGTCAGAAGGTCAAAGTCAGTTTTGTGGAAGCTGTTTATCTTTCCCATAAAATGAATGTAATGCTGTCAAGAGACAAACGTCAGGAGCTTATCAGCTATGCCGTAGATGTCCTGAACACCAGAAGAGCAACTGGAAAAGGAGCCATAGTCCAGGAAGAAAAACTTGTCTGTCCTTTAAACCTTAATGGAAAATGCACATTTTATACCCAGCGTCCACTAGCCTGCAGGCTGTATGACCACACACATATATCTAAGAAAGACAAACAGGAACTTTCCAACAACATCAGGACACTATCCGAGAATCTGTTTCTGGCCTTCAGCGGAAGCTTTCTTAAGGATGATCTGACTTTTGATCTTAATGAAGTAATCTCAGGAAAATACGTCCAGAAATTCTTTTACGCCCTCATGGACAGTGGTAATAAGGAGTAGCCATTCTCTATGATCTCCACTCTGAACACTTCCGGAATGATTTTTTTAAGCATTATCTTTGAGTCAGCACCCTTTATCCTCATGGGAGCTTTTTTCTCCTCTCTTGTTCTGGTTTTTATTCCCAAAGAATTTTTCAGCAAATATCTGCCCAAAAATCCTCTGCTCTCCATCCCTCCGGCACTGCTTTTAAGCGCTGTCTTTCCTGTATGCGAGTGTGCCATAATTCCGGTAATCCGGGGTCTGGTGCGCAAAGGCATGCCCCTTTGCGCTGGAGCAGTCTTTCTCGTGGCTGCGCCCATACTCAATCCCATTGTCCTGGCTTCATCCTTTTATGCCTTCAGATTTGATCTGCAGGTAGTAGCCTTACGCTTTGGACTGGCAGCTTTTGTGGCCCTGGCAGTTGGTTTGCTGGTCTATATCTTTCTGGATTCAAGAACCAGTAAAAACTCCTTCCAAACCCTGCCCATGTCATTTGATAAGGAACCAGTTAATAAATTCTTCAGCCTTTCCTCGTGGAAAAAAATATTTGATCACAGTATTGATGAGTTTTTTACAGTGGGAAAGTTTTTTATTTTGGGAGCAGGAATAGCTTCACTTTTTCAGACCATGCTCAGCCAGCAGGCAATTTTTAATCTGTCCGACTCTGCTTTTATCTCCCCCATGATAATGATGGTTATGGCCTATATTCTTTCTCTTTGTTCCACAGCTGACGCTTTTGTGGCAGCGTCTTTTGCCGGAACCTTTCCCACCATGTCCATTGTTGCCTTTCTAATCTTTGGACCAATGCTTGATATTAAAAACACAGCCATGCTTCTGGGTTATTTTCCTGTACGCTTTGTTATGCTGTTTATGGCAGCAGTAATTTCTGTGGTTTATCTGTCTGTAGTAGCTTTACAATTTCTGGGATTTTAAAGAATGCTCAAAGCCTTTTTTCTACTTTTACTGGCCGTAGTGCAGGTCAAAATGATTTATACAGGTGAAATTCTGTATTATCTGGCTCCTCAGATGTTGCCTTTTTTTTACTTTTCAACCTTCAGTTTTCTTTTCCTGTCAGCATACAAGGCCATGCTGATCTTACTGCAAAATGAACTGCAAAAAAATGATCCCTGTGAATGTGGCTGTTCTGAGGGTCATGAATCTGTATGGGGCAAACCAGTAATGTACGCTCTATTCACAATCCCTCTTGCACTGGGCTTTTTCATGCCGCCCAAACTCTTAGACAGTGCTCTGGTTGAAAAAAAAGGAATAATTTACCAGCAGGTAGCCCCCAGGTCAGCCGATCATGATCCTGATGAGAGAAAGGCTGCCCAGGATCAAACGATTGATCACGAATGGTGGGAAGACTACGAATTTGAATCTTCGAAAAGTGATTTACCAGAGGAACAACAAACTTTGAAAGATGAACTTGGTATCTGGTATGAACCTGATCACTATCAGCAACTGACAGAAGCACTTCTTGAACAGGAAGTAATTATTGTGGATGATAGAGGATTTCTGGATATAATGCTGGTAATTTCTGCATACCAGGACAAATTCCAGGGAAGAGAAGTTGAACTTTCCGGATTCGTATATCGCGACATGGCCATGTCTGAAAATGAGCTGGCTGTAACCAGGACCGCAATTACCTGCTGTCTCGCAGACGCCTCATTTTACGGCATTCTAATCAGAGGAGACGGACTCAATGTCTTTCCAACTGATTCCTGGATAAAAGTTCGTGGAATTATAGATCAGGACCTCGTATTTGACCAGAATATGCTCATGATCAATTCCATAGAAACACAAGCTATTGAGACTCCTGAATCCCCATATGTCTATCCTTATCTTTACCGTCAGTATATGCCCTGACTTTCTCTTTTTTTCTTGACCTAACAGCCATGAATTTGTTAGCTAATTTCGCTTTCTTTAAGACTCCATCCTGCAAAGACCCCTTCACAGGAGACAAAATTGATCCAGTTCAAACATGTTCATAAATGGTTTGGAGACCTTTACGTTCTTAATGATATCCATTTGAAAATCGAGAAAGGCGAAGTGGTCGTGGTTTGCGGACCATCTGGCTCAGGCAAAAGTACCCTTATACGCTGCATAAATCGACTTGAGCCCATTCAAAAGGGAGAAATCATTGTTGACGGAATGAATCTTTACGCCCCTGATGTAAACCTCACCAGACTTCGGGCTGAAATAGGCTTTGTTTTTCAGCAATTCAATCTTTACCCCCACATGACTTGCCTGGAGAATATCACTCTGGCCCCATCACTGGTTCGAGGAATGAACAGGAAAAAAGTTCAGAAAATGGGAATGGAACTGTTAGAAAAAGTAAATATACCAGATAAAGCCCAACATTTCCCCTCCCAGCTTTCAGGAGGGCAGCAGCAAAGAGTGGCCATTGCCAGAGGCCTGGCCATGAATCCCAAAATAATGCTTTTTGACGAGCCAACATCAGCCCTCGACCCTGAAATGATCAATGAAGTCTTAGATGTAATGAAAGCCCTTGCCTTGGAAGGCATGACCATGATCGTGGTAACTCATGAAATGGGCTTTGCCCGTGAGGTTGCCGACAGAGTCATTTTCATGGATGAAGGCAGTCTCGTGGAACAGAATACTCCCACCCTCTTTTTTACCGATCCCCAGACCGACAGGGCTAAAGGCTTTCTCAGCAAAATTCTTTCTCATTAAGCCTTGATTAACTATTTTTCTTTATCGTTTAGAGGCAGTTTTGAAAAATCACTTTTAATTTCAGGAGGTAGAAAGATGCGTTTATGGAAAATCCTTGGAATTGGTCTTTTGACCATCATGCTTTCAGCCCAATTGTCATTTGCAGGCCCGACCTATGATCAAGTCATGGAGTCTGGAGTGGTTCGAGTAGGCATTATGACTGACTCCATTCCAGGTGCCTTTTACAATGACAAAAATGAATGGGTTGGCTTTGATGTGGATATTGCAGAAGAAGTTGCCAAACGCCTTGGTGTTGACATTGAAAGGGTAGCCGTAACCAACAGAACCAGAATAACCTTTGTTCAACAGGGCCGCATTGACATGTCTGTGGCCAATATGACCCATACCAGAGAAAGAGACCGGGTAATTGATTTCTCCATTACTTACTTTTTTGACGGACAGAAAATCCTGGCTCCAGTGGGTCAGTACACTGACCATAAGGACTTTGTAGGCAAAAGAATCGCCACTATGCAGGGTACAACATCAGAAATCAATATCAGGAATCTGCTCAGAGAACTTGGAGATCCCAACTATGCCCAGAATGTCATCTCTTTTCAGCGCGAATCCGAAGCATTTCAGGCTCTGAAGCTTGGGCGTGTAGCAGGCTGGTCAACAGACAGTACAATCCTTTTGGGATATGCTGCCCAGGAACCTGGAAAGTGGGAACTCGTTGGTGATTTTATCAGTGAAGAGCCTTATGGCATAGGCGTACCGCAGGATGACTCAGCATGGCGCGACGCCATCAACTTTGCCCTGCAGGATATGTGGAAAGATGGCACATATATGGAGATTTACAACAAGTGGTATGGACCGGATACACCTTACTACTTCCCCATGACCCGTCAGATAGAAGTCTGGCCATAGAAGCCTTTCTTCGCTTTAGCTTAGTTTCCATCCAGAAAGTCTTTCTTTCTGGATACTGAAACAGTCGGTTTTCTTTCAGGAAACGAAGAGTTTTTT
>PWPY01000022.1 GCA_003558575.1 Desulfonatronovibrio sp. | reverse complement strand
GACGGTAAAGAGTAACAGCTTGCTTTAACCGTCACCCCGGACTTGATCCGGGGTCCAGTTTTTTTTGAAGTTACTTGTAAGCGTCGCACCCGGGCGGCCCGGGTCCAAACCTCTAAGTAATTTTTAATTTGCCTCAAGCTGAGATTGCTTCGCTTTGCTCGCAACAAGGATTGCCGCGCTCGCCCCGGTTGATTGGCTGCGCCTACACTGCGTGTATTCAACGAGGTAAAAAGACTCGCTCGCAATGACACCTGAGCTGTCAGGGATGTGGTTGCTCAAAACCTGTCATTGCGAGGGAGCCTAAGCGACCGAAGCAATCTGTATGGCAAAACCGTAAAGTCCTGATTTTATTGCCAATACGCTTCAAGTTACTTAGAAGAAGAACATGTATTAAAATTTAATTTTCTCAGGTGGTCTTCTTTCCGGCACATACTCATGGGGGATTTTGTCTTCATTCCACTCTTTTGAAACATACAACCCGCAGTAACAGCTCCCATACTCCTGAACATCTGCTTCTCTGTACTCACAAGGACAGATGATGTCCTTGTCGTCGCTCTGGTTGCCTGAAGCAAGGCGGCACGGACATACCATGTAGCCATAGGTGTTTTTATTGTCCAGCAGGCTTTGCATAAGATCCATAACGAATTCTTGATCCCTGTTGAAAAAATACCCTTTGGGTTCCTGTATCTTTTTTAAAGATTCATATAGTTTTTCAGGTGTCATTTCTGGCATGCCTCAAGTATCTCATCTTCCTTGAGTCCGACAATAACTTTTTCACCATCGTTAACGACAATAGTAGGAAATGAAACTTTTGGGTTATGCTTTTTCACTTCATTTACGGCTTTTTCTTTTTCATCACCAGTTAGTTTGTCCACATTGACAAAATCATATTCAATGTTTTTCTTGTCCAGAAAATTCTTTGTATTTTTACAATGAATACATGTACTTAGAGCGTAAATAAAAATATTTTTGGCCATGTTAAAATCCCCACTTATTTAAGGTTGTCTCTGATCCAGAAGAGAATATTGAATTTGAGATCCATCTGTGATTTGAGCTTTTTTTCCTCTGAGCGATCCATGTCATGAATTCTCATGTAGACATCTCTGGAGCTGTGGTCTTTCTGGTCCTGTGAAGTGAGAACGCTTATGACCCTTGCACCATGGGTTCTTAAGATATCTAAAGCAGGCTTTAAGGTTCCTGGTTCACTTGAGAGCCTGATGCCTATCTTGATGCCTCCCTGAAACGCGCCTGTAATGTTTACCAAGGCTTTGAAAATGTCTGTTTCAGTAATAATTCCCACGACCTCGTTGTTTTCACTGACAACAGGCAGACCCTCAACTTTCTTCTCGAGCATTCTTATGGCTGCTTTTTCTAAACTGTCTTCAACGTTTATGGTAAAGGGATTAGCAGTCATGATGTCTTTTATCTTAATTTCCGACAAGAGATAATAAAGTTCATGTACATCAAGGGTGGTGGCCTTTGAAGGCGACGCATCCTTGATATCCCTGTCAGTAACAATTCCCACCAGCTTTCCGTCCTTATCAATTACAGGCAGACGGCGGAAATTATTGTCTTTAAAAATTTTGGAGGCCTTGAGCATAGATGTATCTGTGGTCACAGTAGTGATCTCTTTACTCATCCAGTCTTTAATCAGCATTATAATTCCTCCTTGATTTTACTATTTAACAGTTAGTTAAGTTAAATCTGAAAAAGTGAATGGTTATAAAAATAGTTTAAAATACAAACTTAATCAATGCATGGCCTCGGATTATTCCTAAAATAAGAAACCGCAGTTGTACAGTATAAATACAACCGCGGTTTCTCAGGAGGTGCAGACATTTATCAGATGGCAGTCATGTCTGTTTTTTAATGGTCAATTGCTGCTCCAGCTCCTCTTGGTGAGCGGACGTTTTCAACCAGCTCCTGAATCTCAGCCGGAGGAGCCTTTGTGAACTTGGAAACAGTCATGGTAACAGCAAAGTTGATGAGCATGCCTATGGTTCCTATACCTTCTGCAGTGATGCCGAAGAACCAGGGGTCAACTCCGAAGAATCTGGTTTGAAGGATATAGAAAAGAGTGAATCCGATGCCGCTGATCATACCGGCTATAGCGCCTTCACGGTTGACCCATTTGGTAAAGATGCCCAGTATAATAACAGGGAAGAAGGACGAGGCTGCCAGTCCAAAGGCAAAGGCAACCACCTGAGCCACAAATCCGGGCGGATTTATTCCTAAGTATCCAGCACATAAGACTCCAATTCCCACCATTACTCTTCCCACAAGCATTCTCTGTTTTTCTGTGGCCTGGCGGTTAATGATTCGATAATACAGGTCATGGGACACGGATGAAGAAATAACTATCAAGAGTCCAGATGCTGTTGACAGGGCAGCAGCCAGACCTCCGGCGGCCATCAGTCCTATCATCCAGGGAGACAGATTGGCCATTTCCGGGCTGGCCAGAACTATAATATCCCTGTCAATGTAGAGTTCATTATCATTGTCTGAAACTGGGTTGGAAACAAGCCTCTGGCCATGTTCGCCCACTTCTCCCGTGAATTGTGGTGCTCCCTGGAAGGGATCTCCGCTGCGGTAACGAATTATTCCATCTCCGTCTTTGTCAACCCAGGCAACAAGACCTGTCTGTTCCCAGTTTTTAAACCATGATGGGGCCTGGGCATAATGCACATCATTGACTGTATCTATCATGTTATATCTGGCAAAGGCCGCCATTGTAGGGGCAGTTGTGTAGAGCAGAGCAATGAAGAACAGTGCATAACCAGCACTTAATCTTGCTGCTTTAACGCTTGGAACAGTGTAGAAGCGGATTATAACGTGAGGCAGTCCGGCTGTACCAACCATCAAAGCCAAGGTTATGCATATGACTGAGAGCATGCCGATATCATCTGGACCAAAAGCAGAAGTATATTCTGAAAATCCCAGATCGTGATGGATACCGTCCAAAGCCTGGAGAACATACTTGCCAGCACTGTCACCTTCAATGATTGTTGACCCAAAGCCCATTTGCGGTATAGCGATGCCGGTTATTTTCAAGGAAATGGCTGCAGCACAGATTATAAAAGCAACTATGAGAACACAGTACTGGGCAACCTGGGTATAGGTAATGCCTTTCATGCCACCAAGGGAGGCGTAAAAGAACACAATGGCCATACCGATGATGACTCCAGTGTTTACATCAACCTCGAGAAAGCGGCCAAAAACAATTCCAACGCCGCGCATCTGTCCAGCAACATAAGTCAGTGAGACAAATATTGCACATATAAGAGCAACAACTCTCGCTGTAGATGAATAATACCTGTCACCTACAAAGTCAGGCACTGTAAATTTTCCGAATTTGCGAAGATAAGGAGCAAGAAGCAGGGCCAGCAAAACATATCCTCCGGTCCATCCCATAAGGTAAACAGCTCCGCTGTAACCCATAAAGGAAATCATACCAGCCATGGAAATAAATGACGCAGCACTCATCCAGTCTGCTGCAGTGGCCATGCCATTGGCCAGAGGAGGAACGTTTGCTCCTGCGATATAAAACCCTTTGGTTTCCTTAACCCTGGAACGCCAGGCAATGAACAGGTAAAGTCCAAAAGTTATTATGACCATTATATAGGTCCAGGCTAAAATAGACATAGTACATTCCTCCAGAAAGTTGATCGCAATTAAGAATTATCTGCTTGTCTTTTATTTTTCATCAACATCGTATTCCCGGTCCATCCTGTTCATCAGGAAGCAGTAAGCAAAGATCAGAAGAACAAATACGTAAATGGACCCCTGTTGCGCAAACCAGAATCCCAGAGGAAATCCTCCCATCCAGATGGCGTTTAGAGGTTTGACAAAGATAATTCCAAATCCATACGATACCACTGCCCATATAATGAGCAAAATGGCAATCAATCTGATGTTTTTGGCCCAGTACTCCTGAAAGCTCTTCTTCTTCATGGTTAACCCTCCTGTTGTGTTATTGTCAGCTGACTGACTAGAACATCCAGCGCCAGCTTCTACCGGCCATGTATAAATCTTTAAGTGTCTTGATATTGCCATCTCTGAGTTTGTGAATCAGATAGATAAAAAGATAAGCTGTCTGGATGGCGTCATTGAGAGCATTGTGTTCAGGAAAGGCCGGAAGACCGTATTCCTGGCTTAAACTTTTGAGATTGTAGGAAACATTAAGGTTGTAACGATCATAATAATTTATCCATTGCTCTTCTCTATAGATTTTGGCCATGCGCATCGTATCAAGGCAGGGGTTGTAAAGAATTCCCCTTAGATTTTCCTTTAATGCCCTGTTGATAAAGGCCATATCCATTCCAATATTATGTCCGATAATCAGGCTGTTGCCGCAATAGTCCAGAAAATCCGGCAATATTTCAGCAATGGGTGGAGATTTTTTTGCAAGCATGGGAGTTATGCGGTGAATCAGAGTACTGAACTTAGGCATTTCCTGGCACGGACAGATGTTTGAGTAAAAATTATCCTGGAGATTTATGCGCAGGTTTTTGATGCGGATAGCACCAATGGATACAATTTCGTCTGTTTTTTCATTGAGTCCGGTGAGTTCAGTATCCAGAACCACAAAATCGTATTCTTCCAAGGGCAAATCCTGATTGAATTTACTGAAATGTTTTTTGCTTTCAGCCAGGACCGGATGTTCAGACTTTCCCCTGAATAAATCAGAAGGCCATATGCCTAGAAAGAAATTTGATGATAAAGTGCTGCTCGTCATGGTTATGCCAGGTTAAGCTTGAATGTTTCCTTCAAAAAACTCTGAAGGTTTGAGATTATGGAAAATGCACCTTTGAGGGTTTGTTTTTCCAGATCGCTCAGTTCTGCCGGGTTGATATAGTTATGCGGCTCTTCTCCTGCTTCCATGAGACTCAGCTGATTGAGAAACCTTAGCTGCATCTGAAATTCGTATGATTCTCTGGCTTTTTTAAAGAGGTCTTCAGGCATGTGCCCGCCTTTTCTAAGCTGCTCCATGCGTCCCAAGGTATTGGTTTCATCAATGCCATTGCGCAGAGCCATGACTCTGGCAAAATCCCAGAATGGAACCAGCCCTCTGGCCTTTATGTCCAATCTGTTTTTGTGTTCTCCATCACGTTCCACCAGAAAATTTTTGAAAAAACTGATGGGCGGTTTGGTTCGGAAACAGTCCTGGGCAAGGTAACGCAGGAACATATCTTTTCCCCTGACCAGGATATTCAGATAGTCTCTAAGCTTAAAACCCAGTTCCAGATGTCCATAAGCAGGACGGAAATCAAAAAATATTGTAGAGTTAAGAACTTCTTCAGGTTCAGGCACACTTATCCAGTTGTGGAAATATTTTTTCCATACAGATAAAGGCTGACACCATTTAGGGTTGGAAGCCATATTCCCCCCTTTGCAGAGGGGATAGCCGCATTTTACTAAGTGGTTTATGGCCTCTTGGCCGAATTTCTTAAAATATTCTGCGGCTGCCTGAGCTTCCTGTTCATTTTTGGGGTCCTGATATACCAAGGCATTGTCCTGATCTGTCCTGAATGTCTGTTCTTTGCGTCCTTCACTGCCCATGACTAACCAGCAG
>PWPY01000148.1 GCA_003558575.1 Desulfonatronovibrio sp. | reverse complement strand
TAAAGAAAAATACAGAATAAAAAAAGAAGGACCACTGCACCAATAAACCCCCACTCTTCACCAAAAACCGAAAAAGCAAAATCAGTATGCTTTTCTGGAAGAAAACGAAGCTGACTCTGGGTCCCTTCCATAAAACCTTTGCCCCAGAAACCGCCTGAGCCAATGGCTATCTGCGACTGAATAACGTGATACCCTGCTCCGAGAGGATCGTGACCAGGGTTGATAAAGGTTAGAAGCCTGGTCTTCTGATAATCTTTGAGGAAATTCCACCCCAGAGGGGCAAGAAAAGGCAGGGAAACCACAAGCAGCTTGATAATATTTTTTTTTACTCCCAGATACAAAACCATACCTGAAACAAGGGCTATGAGCAGCAGAGCTGAGCCCAGATCCGGCTGTCTCGTTATAAGATAGGCTGGAGCCATGGCAATGGCCAGAACTTTGATCAGGTCCCTGAAACCTAATGGCGGTTTGATTTTGGACAGACATACAGCACCCATCAGCAAGACACCAATCTTAGCTACTTCACTGGGCTGCACGCTGAAAACGCCCAGATCCAGCCATCTCTGAGCCCCATAGATCGACCGTCCCCAAAAAAGTACCGCCACCAATGAAACAAGAGTCAATATGTATATAACCCAGGAAGTGGTCTTCAGGTGGCGATAATCAAAGACCATTGTCAGAATCAAAACCCCAAGGCTGATCCCCCCCCAAATTAACTGCTTTTTGTAAAATGGCGTCAAAGCCATGCCGTCACCAATTCTGAAAGCGCTTGCAGAATACAGATTGAGAACTCCGGCTGCGCACAGCAGAAAGATCACAGCCAGCAATGGCCAGTTAATATATAAAAAAAACTGTCGATCTATCATTATTTTCCATAAAAAATCTTAATTAATCCAATTCTGCTACTGAGCAATATTTTCTCTTGGGGCATCATAGATAAAATCAAGAATTGCTTTAACCACCGGACCTGCAGCTCTACTGCCGGACCCGCCATGCTCCACAAGGGCAACTATGGAATAACTTCGTTCTTCAGTGTGGGCAAAGGCTGCCATCCATCCATGGTGCCTCATCCAGTATTCAACAGCTTCCACATCGTCTTCAAGATGCTCGGGAAGAAGACGCATAACCTGGGCAGTCCCGGTTTTCCCCCCCACAACAACTCCTTTTTTCCTGAGCCTGGCTGCTGTTCCGCGCTCACCTTCAACAGTCTCGATCATGGTGTTGTAAACAAAACTTCTGGCTCCTTCTGTCCAGGGAAGAGGCTCTGGATTGGACTTTTTTTCATCTATCAAAAGAGAAGGCTTGTACAGGTGTCCGCCGTTGACGATTGCGGCAACAAACCTTGCTATCTGTATCGGAGTAGTCAGAGTAAAACCCTGGCCTATGGAAAGATTCAAGTTATCTCCACCTCTCCACCCTTCATTAAACCTCTGCATTTTCCACTGCCTGGTGGGGATCAGGCCGGATCTTTCATGGGGCAGATCAATCCCCGTGACTCGACCAAATCCGCTTCCCACAGCAAATTCACTAATTCTGTCCACTCCCAGCCTGTCTCCAAGCTGATAGTAGTAAACATCACATGATTCCACCAGTGATTTGGTCATGTCCACCCATCCATGATGCTTCCAGCATCTGAATACTCTGTTCCCAAGGCGAAAGGTACCAGCGCAGAATACCCTGTCAGATGTTCTGGTTTCAGGATCCATGTAGGCAAGTCCGGCCATGACAAGCTTGAAAATGGAACCCGGCGGATAATTGCTTTGAATGCTTCTGTTCTGCAAAGGATGATGCGGGTTGCTCAATAGCTCCTGCCAGTTTTTGTGGGATATTCCAAAAACAAACTCATTGTTGTCATATCCTGGTGCGCTGACCAGAGTCAGAACCTGTCCTGTGTCTGCATCAAGTACAATCACAGAACCTGACTTTCCCTCCATCAGTTCATATGCGGTCTTTTGCATTTCCAGGTCAATACTGAGCTGAACACTTTCCCCGGATACTGGACTGACAATAACCTCTTCATGGAGAACCCGGCCTGATGCATCCACTTCCATCCGCCTCAGGCCTTTTTGTCCGCGCAAAATCTTTTCCAAAGTAAATTCAAGGCCCTGCTTACCCACATTGTCACCGAGGTGCAGTTCAGGATCACTTTTTAGTTCATCCTCATTGGCCCTGGCCACATACCCCAAAACATGAGACAGAATCTCATCCTGAAGATACTTACGCCTGGGGTGAACAACTATTTTTACTCCCGGCCAGTACGGGGCTTCAGTTTCAATCCTGGTGAGTACATCAAAAGAAAGGTTTGAAACAATTATCTGATTATCAAAAGATCTGACCATGGTCCGTCCACGGTCAAACTCTGCTACAATATCCGCATGATTTTCTCCGGTCCATTGACTGATTTGCCTCAATGTTGCCTGAATATCAGAACAATCTTCACGTACTAAGGCAAGGCTGTAGGAAGGTTCATTTACAGCAAGCAATTCACCATGCCTGTCCAGAAAAAGCCCCCTCGGAGCATAGATATGCTGCCTGAGCTGGATATTGTCTTGGGCCTTCTGGGAAAAAAACTCCCCTTTATATACCTGAAGATACCAGAGTCTGACCGAAAAAATGCAAAACAGAGATACGATCAGAAACAGCAAAAGGTATGAACCAAACCTTTCATGGAACGTACTATTTCCTTTGAACAGGCTCATTTAAAAAATGCTTTTTGAATAGGGTAAAGGTTATGAACCATGCTGCAATGTATATACCTGCCTGAAGCAGAATATTTATCATGCAGAACTGGCAGGACAGGTAAAGCCCCTGCAATGTAGCCATCACTGATATAATCCAGTCTTTATAAACAGCTGCAAACAACATCAGGAACATGGTGAAAAGAATATTGCTGATCTCAAGAAAAACTCCTCCCAGGAAGAAAAATACCAGCAGCCCGGCATAAAAAAGTATAATTGTTCCAAAGGCCAGTCCCCCGGTCCCTTCATGAATAAGCATCCAGAAAAGTCCTGCCCATGCTGCAGCCTGAAAAAAACCAAATTGAAGCATTACCACAAGAGCCGGGACAAAAAAATCCATGGATGGAAGAAAATATTGTGCCCAGATACCAAGCAATGTGTACAGGATGCAGAAAAAAAACAACTTCAACTTGGATTATTCCTCAAAATCGAGCTTTTGGGTTTTGATCTTACCGCTATTCTTCATGATCAGAACCTCTTCTCTATTTTTGAAATCCACAAGAGTTTCTGCTTCAACTACAAGAAAAAGAGAAATTTCTGAACGAACTATATTGCTGACTCTTGCTACAGGCAATCCTTTAGGATAGATCCCGGCCAGGCCGGAAGTAAGAAGCATTTCCCCTTCCTCCAGTTCAGAATTAAGATGAACATACTGCATGGAAAGAGTTTTATGATATCCCTGACCAGAAATAATCCCTGATACTCTTGTCCTTGAACTTATCACCGGGATACGGCTGTTGAGGTCGGTAAGCAGCAACACTGAAGTAAAATTAAGTCCGGACTTGTATGTCCTGCCCAAAACACCATCAGGACATACAACCGGCATATTGGCAGTAACACCCTGAAATTTTCCTTTGTCAATTATTAGAGAATTGACTGCGCTTAAAGGGCCAAAGTTGTGCGCAACAACCCTGGCTCCAGAAGTGGACCAGCCTGCAGGAGAAGAAAAATCCAGAAGAGCTTCTAAGCGGTATACTGAAGCAGCCTTTTCTGAAAGCTCCATAAGTTCCAGCCTGAGACGATCTAATTCTTCTGAAAGGGCAATATTCTCTTTGTGCACATCAACAAGACGAACATATGTATCCCAGAAGTCAGCAATTCTGGCATGGGCCAGCCTTCCCGGTTTAACTACCCATCCCACAAACTCCAGTCCACTATATGAGGCCAAACGATCCAGGTATTCCGTACGCGAGTTCCAGGTGTATAAACTGAGATACAGGACAGTAAAGACGAAAAAGAGCCCTAATATTTTTTTAGGAGTTACTTCAAGGCTAATCTATTGTTACCTCCTTGAGGACATCCAGATTATCTAAGACCTTTCCGGACCCGATAACCACAGTTGACAAAGGATCATCAACGACTGTTATGGGCAAGGAGGTCTCATCCCGAAGCAATTGATCCAGGCCCTTTAAAAGAGCCCCGCCACCAGTGAGCACTATGCCCCTGTCAACAATGTCTGCGGCCAGCTCAGGCGGAGTCTGTTCAAGGGCAACCCTCACTGCCTGAACAATACTGTCGACCTGCTCTGAAATAGCCTTGCGCACCTCTTCTGAAGTTATAGTAATATTCTGAGGAATTCCTGAAACAAGATCTCGCCCTTTGACCACCATTTCCTGCTCTTCTTCCATGGGATAGGCTGAAGCAATGGTTGTCTTGATAAGCTCAGCACTGCCTTCACCGATTAGCATGTTATACTTGCGCTTTACATGGTGCTTAATGGCATCGTCCATTTTATCTCCGCCCACCCGAACAGATCTGCTGTAAACTATTCCTGACAGAGAAATTACAGCTACTTCAGTTGTGCCGCCGCCGATATCAACAACCATATTGGAGGTAGGCTCAGTAATGGGCAGATTTGCACCGATGGCTGCGGCCATGGGCTCTTCAATAAGATATACCTCCCTGGCCCCTGCGCTCTGAGCCGATTCCTTGACCGCCCTTTTTTCAACCTGGGTAATGCCTGTAGGAACACAGATAATTATCCTGGGACGTACTAAACGCCTGCTGTTGTGAACTTTGGTGATAAAGTGCCTGAGCATGGCCTCGGTCACTTCAAAATCTGCAATAACACCATCCTTCATGGGCCTGATGGCGGTAATATTGCCAGGGGTCCTTCCAAGCATCTTTTTGGCCTCAGATCCCACTGCCAAGACCTTGTTTGCTCCGCGCTGGTCTCTTTTTACAGCAACCACAGATGGCTCGTTAAGGACTATGCCTTTACCTTTGACATAAACGCAGGTATTGGCAGTACCGAGATCAATGGCCAGATCATTAGATACAGCTCCAAATATTTTATCCAGTATTCTAGGCATACTTTCCTCTTAAAAATAGTGTTGTTAATCTTTTGAAAAAGACCTTGCCATAACTCGAAACAAAGTATTCTGATGCAGGAAATAATCCAGTACAAAGAATGAACAATTTGTTCTCCAATAAAAAAACTGTCTGCCATGTATAAAGATAACAGCATAACAGTTCAGCAACCGATAGTCTTTAGCAGATTAATGTGGATCGTGCTTAATCCAGCCACGGTAGCAGAATTAAATCAGCCAAGCAACAAACTTTAAGGGCCTTTTTTTGATGCATCTTTATAATACACTCTCTAACTACTGGAAAAATATATTTTCCTGCAAGGTCAGGAAGATACCCTTGGATGCAGGCTTCAGCTGTCCAAATCGTGATGGAAACATTTCCAGAAAAGGCTGCGTCTTCTGCAATGATCAGGGTTCAGGAACAGGAATGAACAAAGAAGGCCTGTCCCTCAGAGAACAGTATTCCACCATAAGAAAAAAGCTACTTCTCAAGCAGAATTCGCTGAAATTTGCTGCCTACCTTCAATCAT
>PWPY01000013.1 GCA_003558575.1 Desulfonatronovibrio sp. | reverse complement strand
GGGCAAAGAAAAAAATATGAGCAGCAATTCCATACAAAACGTCGAAGAACCCTATTTATTATGTTCATTTAGTGAGGTTATATTATCTTAGTCTAAATTATATCAACCCCACAAGAGTAGTCAATGCATCTTTATATATGCAAGGATGTGATCAGCTTGTATCTTTTGAAAATTTTTCATGTAATTGCTATAACTTTGGCCATTGACCAGAATTCTGGGCAGTGGTAGATGCCAGCATGATGCAAACTCCTGATAATGAACAAAACAACCTGAGGATAAATTTGTGAATCGGCGCTACTTTCTGTACACCCTGGGCCTGTCATCCCTTTTTTTCAGTGTCGGATGCAAGACCACCGATGTTCGCAGGGCCATTACCATTGGCGAGCAGGTTGCCAGAGGAACCGTGCCACAGGTTGGTTCAGCATTTCCTACAACCGGAGTGGGAGCCTTGGACAGCATAGTGCGCAGACAGATTGAAAACATGGTCAAGGCCCTGCTCAAGGAATGGGGGGATGAGAAATTACCAACCCCGAGAGAGTACGTAAAATATACAGACAACTATCAGACAAGGGCTGTCATCAATTTTGAATCCGGCATCATCAGGGTGGAAACCGTGGAAAAAGACAACCCCCGGGAAAAACTCAGGTCAGCCATTGCCAATACTTTGCTCACTCCGGCAGATCCCACCAAGGTTGACCTTCTTTCAGACGAAGATGTTAACATCGGCGGGGAGCCTTTTCTTCTGCATGTGGTTAGAGATCATCAGAATCAGCCGATCCGCTGGGAATGGAGAGCTAATCAGTTTGCAAATCATCTCATGAACACCGCTTATCAAAAAGATATCTACAATAACCGCCAGCGGCATTTTGTAACGTTCAACATGATCAAAGAACACAACCGGGGCCAGCAGCAGCGTTATCAGGGGTTTGTCACTGCTCAGGCCAGGCGTTACAACTTAGAAACAGCCCTTATTTATGCAATAATAGAGGCTGAAAGCAGTTTCAATCCATACGCCGTCAGCCATGTTCCGGCTTACGGCCTGATGCAGATCGTCCCCGAGACAGGGGGCAGGGATGCCCATCGCCTGATATACAGCCGTGACGGCATACCCACCAGAGACTATCTGTTTGTGCCGGAAAACAATATCCGGATGGGATCCGCCTATTTGCATATCCTGTTCACCCGTTATCTGTCCCGGATCAAAAATGCCAGATCTAAAGAATATTGTGTCATCTCAGGATACAATACAGGAAGCGGCAATGTGTTGCGTGCCTTTGACCGGAACCGGGACCGGGCCTTTGACCGGATAAACTCCATGACCAGCAGCCAGGTATACAACCATCTGGTCCGCAACCTTCCATATCAGGAAACCAGGAATTATCTCCCCAAAGTGGTCAGATTCAAAAACAAGTACACTTGACTTGCAGAAACACCACTGCTTGGCCTTAACAGGATGCTGAAAAAATACTTATCAGGCAGGCTGCTGAACGATTTCCGCGTGAACTACGCCAGCAAGTCGAATCTTTTACATGTGCTGACCGTGCGTACGACACAATGATTGGCTTATTTGGCCGAACTGAAGAACACGCGTGTAAGAAACCCGCAGTCTTCAAGTATAGAGTCCGCCAAAAAGCCGTTTGGAGATTCATTCAGGATAAACACTGATTTTCTCAAGCCTTTGTTCAATATCTAAAGCCACATCTTTCTGGTATCGTCCGCCGAGATGCTGAGAAAAAAAGCGTTCCATTTTTACAAAAAATGCAAGTCTGTTCTCCCTGACAGTAAAGCCGTGTCCTTCATCCGGAGCCACTAAGTAATATACCTGCCTGTCTTTTTCCCGCAAAACATCCACAATCTGATCCGATTCACGCTGAATGACTCGCGGATCATTGGCACCCTGCACCACAAGCAGGGGGGCTTTAATCTGATCAGCAGAAAAAAGTGGAGACTGTTCTTCAAGTCTGGCTCTGTCTTCAGGATTATCCGGGTCGCCTACCCGTAAATGAAAGGACTTGATTGCTGGAAGCCAGTAGGGCGGAACTGACTCAATAAGGGTAATTATATTTGAAGGACCAACATTGGAAATACCTGCAGAGTAAAGATCCGGGGTAAATGCCAGACCGGAAAGAGCGGCAAAACCACCGTATGAAGTCCCGTAAATACCAACACGCTGAGGATCGGCTACACCCTTGTCAATCAGGTATTTGACTCCAGCTGTTATATCATGCTGCATATAACCCGTGCCCCATTCCTTATTACCTGCATTCAAAAAACTCTTTCCAAAACCAGAAGAACCTCTGAAATTGGGCTGCAGCACAGCGTACCCCCGATTCGCCAGAAACTGCACCTGTGGATCATAACCCCATGTATCCCGAACCCAGGGTCCTCCATGCGGCAGAACTACCAGCGCCAGGTTTTTCGGCTCAGGCCCTTTGGGCAGAGTCAGGTAAGCAGGAATGGACAAACCATCCTTAGATGAATACCTGATGGGCACCATATGGGCCAGGTGCTCAGAAGGCAGGTCAGGCCTGGATCTGTAAAGAAGAGTAACTTTTTGAGAATTTCGGTCAAAAACATATACACTGCCCGGATCAATATCCCGGCTGACTACTATGAGCCATGTATCTTCATCATCACTTCTTGATCTGAAGTGAATGTCTCCTTCAGGAATCTGTCCCCTGATCTTCTCATAATCTTCCCTGAACTGCTGATTATGAAAGTATATCCGCTCCTTATCTCCAACATAAGTTGTAGCCAGCAGTTCATGACTGATTTCTGAAAAAATAGCTCCTCCAAAATCAGCTTCACCCTCAGGGTCTTTTTCCACCAGCTCTTTCTGGCCGGTTTCAGGATCAAAAATGACCAGCCTGGTAAGGTCAACATCATCGCCCTTATTTGTGACCATATATACCAGTTCATTATCTTTACAGAATCTTGAAATCCAGGCCCTTTCACCAAAAGCCACCTGATACACCTGCTCAAGTTCATCATCCTTGACCTTCAGGATTTCAGATCCTCCATCCGGGGTCTGCTTAGAAACAAAACGCAACTTTCCGTAATCATCAAATGTCCAGCCAGTAATATTGTGAGTATTTTCAAAAACCAGCTCCCGCTCCCCGGTATTGAGGTTGACTCTGTAGGCGTCATGAAGTGAAGGATCGCGCTCATTAATGCCAATAACAATATGTTCATGATCTTTGCGGGGGACAGATAAAATCCTGGTCTGAACGCCCTGATATTCTGTAATAATTTTTGGAGCAGGCACACCCGTATCAGGATCAGGCTCATGAGCCGGGTTCACTGCATACAGATTATAATTTTCATCTCCACCCTGATCCTGCACATAAAGAATGAGTCTGCTGTCTCTACTCCAGAAGAAACCATGTACTGGGCGGCTGTCAGCAGTCATGGGCCTTGCCTTTTCAAATGGCTCATCTATGCTTTTGACCCAGATATTCATAACCCCATTATATTTTTGCCGAAATATTATGGACTTGCCATCCGGGGACAGCCTGGCCCCATCAACCTCTGCATCGTCGAAGAAAAGCTCCCTGTCCAGCAAGGGCGGTAATTGATCCAGATAAGTCAGTCTCTGCTCATCATTAACATAAGTAGTTGAACACGACAGGGTAATAATAGTGCAGACAATAATCATTAAATATAATTTTCTCATAATAACCTCATGGGTGGCTGTGAGTTCTCTAACAGCGTGATAACCGTTTAAAAGGCGCCTTATGAATTTGTACGCTGGTTGCGACCTACATTCAACAAATAATTACCGGGGCATAGTTGACTAAGCTGACAAAAAATACCATGTAATAAGTAATGGCCTCTTTTGGAGGAAAACTGGTCAGCCTGACAATAAATGTCTTTTTGCAGACCCATCAGATGAATCTATTATATTCCTGAAAGCAGGACTGGAGTGACTAAAATGCAGAAGAATACAAATCGCCACAGCAAGGTGGTCATAGTGGGCACGGGCATGGTGGGCATGTCTTACGCCTATGCCTTGACCACCAAGGGATCAGCCAGGGAAATCGGACTGATCGACCAGAATAAGGCCAGGGCAGAAGGCGAGGCCATGGATCTAAACCATGGCCTGCCCTTTGTAAAACCAGTGGATATACAGGCAGGAGGCTATGAATTGTGCAAAGATGCTCAAATTGTAGTCATTGCAGCAGGAGCCAACCAGAAGCCTGGAGAGACAAGGCTGGACCTGACCAGACGCAACGTCAGCATCATTGAAAAAATTGTGCCCGAAATTATGGCCTTTAATCCTGATCCCATAATTTTAATGGTCAGCAATCCGGTGGATATTTTGACTTATGTGGCTTTGAAAGTTTCCGGACTCCCGCCTGAACGGGTCATCAGTTCAGGAACTGTTCTGGACACCATGCGTTTCCGTTACCTCCTTTCCAGGTTTTACAATATTGATTCGCGAAACGTACACGGTTATGTCATTGGAGAGCACGGAGACAGCGAAGTCATGGTCTGGAGCAGGGTGAATATTGCAGGTATTTCATTGATGGACTGGTGCAAGGCCTGTTCAAAATCAATCCATCCCCACAAACAGGAGATTGAAGATAATGTGCGTAATGCAGCCTACCACGTAATCGAAAAAAAAGATGCTACTTACTATGCCATTGCCATGGCCATGAACCGCATTACTGAGGCTGTATTCCAGAACCAGCAGAGTGTACTGACCGTCGGCACTCTGATGCGGGGTGAATACGGCATCAAAGATGTTTGCCTCTCACTGCCGTGTGCTGTTGGCTCCGGGGGAGTCGGCCATGTTTTCTCCAACCCCCTGGCTGAAAATGAAGAAAAGGCCCTGCGCAATTCGGCCCGCATCCTGTCGAGATCATCGCGATGTTCCGGTCGTGCTGCGAGATTGATGACGTTGTCGGGATCGCGCACGGTATCGTAGAGCTCTTCGACATAAGGCTTGGGCAGGAAGAATCTGCCGGTGGTCTCATCGGTATTGCCGGCGCGGTGATGTGCTTCCCATGCCCGGGTAGCCGTCATGTTCCACAGGTAGGCGAGCCTTTGTCCCATGGGCACGAAAGGCATGTAATTCCGGATATAGAGGAAACGCTTGCCGCGGACCGCGCGAACTTCGTCGTACCGCTCGTCCATACGACCGCGGAACGCGAAGTGGGTTTCGCGTTCAGGCTCCGTGTCCGGTCCGAGAAAGATTCTTCCCTGCATATAATCAGGCACCTCCGCCCCGGCGATGCTCAGCCATGTCTTCGGCATGTCCACGAAACTGACCAGGCGATCCACAGTCATCCCCGGTTCTTCCGCTGGCCAGAGGTGGCGGAATTTCTCAGGTATGCGTATGATCAACGGGGAATGAGTGCCGCTGTCGGTAAGAAACCGCTTGCTGCCCGGCATCACGCCACCGTGATCGGTAGTGAAAATCACGATGGTGTCTTCCGCCAGGCCTTCAGCATCCAGACGGGCAAGCAGTTCACCCACGCGCGCGTCCATGCGTTCGACAGCGTCGGCATAGTGGGCATAGTTGTTTCTAATGCCGGGAATGTCGGGGTGGTATGCGCGTAATCGTTGCATTTGCGGGT
>PWPY01000296.1 GCA_003558575.1 Desulfonatronovibrio sp. | reverse complement strand
TATTCTCAGCAGTGCTTCCTGGATGTTTTTGTGCAGTATCTGATTTTCTTCTAAGGTGATAAGTCTTGAATCATTAGCTTTGATGTTTCTTGATTCTGTTGCAGGAGTCTGTTTGAAGCACTCATACAGTACTATGAGTACAGCCTGGGACAGGTTAAGGGACCAGGCATCATTGGAAGTGGGGATGGAAACTATATGGGTGCACAGTTCAATTTCTTCATTGAAAAGCCCTTTATCCTCAGGTCCGAAAACCAGTGCAGACTTAGATAAAGATGGGCTTTGGTCCATTATCTGGCTTGCAGTCTCCCAGGGGGTTAAGATGCCCTTGCGCCATTTTCCAAGTCTGGCAGTAGCAGCGTATGCCCTGTTAAATTTTTTCAGGGCCTCTTCAAGGGTATCATATATCAGGGCCTGTTCAAGAATGGCCTTTCCTTTGGTCGTGGCTAAGGGAGCAGCCTTTTCCATGTCAAAATTGTAAGGGTTGACCAGGATCAGACTTGTGCAGCCCATGTTTACGCAGGCCCTGGCAACAGATCCAATATTTTCCGGATATTTGGGCCTGGACAGTATTACGGATAAGTTCTTGAGCATTTTAATCAAACATTGAATCTAAAGGTGATTATGTCGCCGTCTTTGACAATATATTCTTTTCCTTCCAAGCGAAGGACTCCTTTTTCCTTGGCCTTTTTCATGTCCATGGTTGCCAGGAAATCATCCCAGCCCAGGACTTCAGCTCGAATAAACCCTTTCTGAATATCAGAATGAATGGTTCCGGCAGCTTCAGCAGCAGTGCATCCATTGATTATAGCCCAGGACCTGACTTCTTTTTCCCCGGCGGTCAAAAATGTTATGAGGTTCAACAGGTTGTATGTTTCCCCAATTACCCTGTCCAGAGCTGACTCTTCTACTCCCAGGTCCTGCATAAACATTTCAAGCTCTTCAGGATCATCAAGTTCAGCCATCTCTCTTTCAAGCATTGCTGAAACAGATATGTGGCTCATGCCAGTCTGGTTTTTAGGCAGAGTAAAGTTGCCCATTTTTGATTCAGAAATATTCCAGGCGTATAGTACAGGCTTGGCAGAAAGAAATGCAAAGCCTTTCAGGGCCGGTTCAGAGCTCAGGTCTTTATCTAAGCGCAGAGGTTTCTCCTGCTCCAGGGTATCCATGGCTTTTTTGAGCAGGTCTTCTTCTTTGGCATCATACAGGTGTTTGGCCTTTTGTTTATCCTGGGACAGGCGTTCAAGCTTTTTTTCAATGACAGCCATATCTGAAACAATGAGCTCTGCTTCGATGGCAGAAAGCTGTTCAGTCGGGTCAACTCCTCCTGAATATGCGTCAAGCACAGCCAGGAAGCAGTCACAGCCGCGAATTTCAGATAATACTTTGTTGCCAAGAGATTTATTGCCACCACTGCCTGGCATGTCCTGATATTCGATTTCGGTCTTGGTTATTTTTTTGGGTTTAAATACTTCTGTCAAAGGTTCCAGCCGGGGTTCAGGGACTTTAACCATGGCCCTTCCAGATGCAGCAGAACCTGGTCCGGCCAATGCTTTAAAGAGTTCAGTTTTTCCACTTCCTGCAAAACCAATTATCGCTGTTTTCATGTTTCTATCTCCAAATAAGTAGGGTTTTTGGGGCATAAAGAAAAAAAACATCCTTTGCAAGAAAAAGACTTGAAAAATTTCTGCTTGCCAAACAAAAAGCCTGTGCTTATACGCACCCCCATTATGAGCAAGAACTTAATCATTGTAGAATCACCGGCCAAGGTAAAGACCATCAAGAAATTTTTAGGAAAGGACTATCTGGTTGAGGCCTCTGTGGGGCACATTCGTGATCTGCCCAAAAAGAGTCTGGGCGTCAGTGAAGATGGTAATTTTCAACCTGAGTATGAAATAATTTACGGCAAGAAAAAGGTTGTCACCAAACTTCAGCAAAGCGCCAAAAAATCTGATCAGATCTTCCTGGCTCCTGACCCTGACCGGGAGGGTGAAGCCATTGCCTGGCATATTGCGGAGCTAATAAAAAAACAGAATACCAATATTAAACGTATTCAATTTAATGAGATTACCTCCAGGGCTGTGAAAGAGGCTCTTAAAGATCCGAGGGATCTTAATGAAAGTCTGTTTAACTCCCAGCAGGCCCGAAGAATCTTGGATCGGCTGGGAGGTTATAAGATTTCTCCTCTTTTGTGGAGTAAAGTGAAGCGAGGACTTTCAGCAGGCCGGGTCCAGTCTGTTGCCCTGCGCATGATTGTTGAACGGGAGAGAGAGCGTCAGGCTTTTACTCCGGAAGAGTACTGGGTATTCAAGGCCATGCTTTCCTGTTCCACAGGAGGTGATTTTGAATCCCTGCTCTGGAAGATAGACAATAAAAAAGCTCATGTGGGCTCTGAAAAAGAAGCACTAACTCTGGAAGATACCTTAAAGAAATCTCAGTTTAAGGTCAGCTCTGTTGAAGAAAAGGAACGTAAAAGAGATCCCAAACCTCCTTTTATTACATCAACCCTGCAGCAGGAAGCGAGTAATCGTCTGGGGTTTACTGCCAAGAGAACCATGTCAGTGGCCCAGCGTCTTTACGAAGGTGTTGATCTTGGAGATAAAGGCACTACAGCCCTTATTACTTATATGCGTACTGACTCGGTTCGAGTATCAAAAGATTCACAGGATGCTGCAAAAAAATGGATCATTTCCACTTTGGGCAAAGATTATTATCCCCCAAAAACAAGATATTTCAAGTCCAAGGGATCTGCCCAGGATGCACATGAAGCTGTCAGGCCTGTAGACCCCATTATAACTCCTGAAGAAATAAAATCATATTTGCCCAGACCTGAATACATGCTTTACAAGCTCATCTGGGAAAGATTCATGGCATCTCAAATGGCTGCAGCCAGGTTCTGGGATACCACCATCACTATTGCTGCAGCTAATACTCTATGGCGCAGCAAAGGCGAGAGACTTATCTTTGATGGTTTTTTAAAGGTATACTCCACAGCCGGCAGCAAGGGAGATATATCTCTGCCCAAACTGACCAAAGATGAAACCCTGAATCTTGACAAATTGACCAAGGAACAGAAATTTACCCAGCCACCAGCAAGATATTCTGAAGCATCGCTGGTCAGAAAGTTGGAAGAGCTTGGCATTGGCAGGCCATCAACATATGCGGCAATTATTTCTACCCTGATGGACAGGGAATATGTAATTCTTGAGGAAAAAAACTTTCAGCCAACTGAACTGGGCTCAGAGGTTTGTGATCTTCTGGTTCGTCATTTTCCTTCACTTATTGATGTTGGCTTTACAGCCCAGATGGAAGAGTCTTTAGATACAGTTGCTGACGGACAAAAAGACTGGGTTGAGCTTTTAAAGCAGTTTTCAGAAAATTTTTATCCCACCCTTGAAAAAGCCAAAAAGGAAATGGCCACAGTTAAGGCAGGCAAGGAAACTGATATCAAATGCGAAGAGTGCGGTAAAAACATGCTCATCCGCTTTGGCCGCAATGGTGCATTTCTGGCCTGCTCAGGCTATCCTGACTGTAAAAGTACTGCCAACTTTAACAGGGGTGAAGATGGAAAGATAAATGTACTGGAGGCAGAGCCTGTTATCAAGGAGAAGGTTGGAGTCTGTCCTGATTGTAAAGGAGATCTGGTTCTGAAGAAGGCTCGTACAGGCAGTCGTTTCATTGCCTGCGATAACTATCCCAAGTGCAAGTATACCAAGCCTTTTTCAACCGGAATTCCCTGTCCTGTGGAAGGATGTAATGGTGAGATTGTGGAGAAGGGCAGTCGCAGAGGAAAGGTGTTTTATGGTTGCGATCAGTATCCAAAATGTGACTATGCTGTGTGGAACTATCCGGTGAATGAACCATGCCCGGACTGTGACTCTAAAATACTGGTGCGCAAGGTTACCAAGACAAGGGGTGAGCACGTGGCCTGCCCTGTAAAGACCTGTAAGTACTGGGACAAATTAGAGGAGTAGGGCAAGTAAATTTGGGTCAGGTTCTGCTATAGTCTCGCAGTATATTTTTTAAGGTAGTCCACAGGATTATAGGATTCCTTGGCTTTTTTCAGCCCTTTGTCGCCCAGATCCTGTTCCCGGTTGACTGTTTCCAAGTGAGAGGCTGAGTTTTCCAGGAAAAGTTTGTTAATTGCCTGATACACGCCTTTGTAACCAGGGCATCCTTTTTCAAAGTGAATGACTAAGGTATTGTCAGGAAGTACTTCTGCAACGGTGTATGCAACCATTTCCTCCTTGACCATCAAGCCTGCCCCGAAAAGTCCGGGCAGCTCATCCCACTTGGAAAAAACCCTTACAATTACATGATTTTCCGCCTCTAACGCCCCTGAATCGTCACATTCCTTCCAGAGACACCAGTCTGCCTGCAGAGCTAAGGCTTTTTCAATGTATTTTTTTTCCAGTTCAACATACCTGTATTCATAGTTTTTAACAAATTGGTTGTAGAGATTTTTCTTTTTATGAAACCGGTTGCCTTTAAGGTGAATCAGCTCATGTACAGAATAAAGATAGTCCCAGTGATCACGATCAGAAAAGATATCCATATCAGGAATTTGGTCTTTCCAGATATGGGCCAGGTTTTCAGGTATACGCAGGATTTTTGAACCTCTGGGAAGTTTCCCCAGAATCCTGACCCAGTCTTTATCCCAGTTTCCAAGGGGAGCCCAATAGGCAACTTCAGGCTGGTTCTGTTTTATCCAGGCAAGGTCATCGTTGAAAGCTATTTCAAGTTTATATTCTTCAGCCCATCCATAAACATTGGCAAAGCTGAAATCAGAGGCTATCTGGGGAGTGATTTTTAAAAGCTTGTTAAATTCCTGTTGAATGTCCAGGGTGATAGTTCTGAATACCATAATTTATCCTTATAGTTAATTGATAAAAATATCAGGCAATAAGTGTAAAGTAAACCATATTTATCCCGCCTGTTATTCTAAAGTTGCCGTATGCAGCATAAGTGGATACAAGGCTTCTTTGGTGGCTGATTTTGCAGTTTCGCTGAGGTGATAATGCTTATTAGTTTCCGGAAAGAAAACCGACAGCTTCAGCATCCAAAAAATTACTTTCCGGATGGAAACTTACTTAGACAGGCAGGGAG
Source organism: Desulfonatronovibrio sp. (assembly GCA_003558575.1). Classification (GTDB taxonomy): domain Bacteria; phylum Desulfobacterota; class Desulfovibrionia; order Desulfovibrionales; family Desulfonatronovibrionaceae; genus Desulfonatronovibrio. Next base: position 510 of record PWPY01000296.1, on the reverse strand, counting down.
TTTATTGTTTTTATGTCCACGTTTCTCAGAAGTTTTATTTATGGTCATGTGTGGTGTCTGGGACTCTTGACAATTGCCGCATTGATTATTGCCGTTGGTATCAACGGCGTTGCTATTCATCATGAGTTCATTGCCGGAGGGTTTTCAGGACTGAGTCTTTTTCTATACTATATCACTGGCGTAATGAGTCCTGGTATATGGATGCTGGTGTTGAATGTGCCTGTCTTTGCAATAGCTTTGTGGTTAGTAAGCCGCAGATTCTTTTTTTACAGTCTTTACGGTCTTGTTATGACGGCCTTCTTCTTAGAGACAATTCATCTTGAGTTGCCCATCGGGGACAGTTTCCTGGCTGCTCTGACTTACGGAATCCTGCTCGGTACCGGTATGGGGCTTAGCCTTAGATCCTTTGGTTCCACAGGAGGGCTGGATATTGTAGGGGTGATCCTTTTTCAGAAATTCAATATTCCCATAGGGCAGAGCGGCTTTGTTTTCAATCTTGTCCTGTTTACC
>PWPY01000197.1 GCA_003558575.1 Desulfonatronovibrio sp. | reverse complement strand
TTCAGGAACAACGTGCAGTCCTTGAGACCAATGTTGAACAGTACATAAGTCTTAGACTGGCAGCACATATACTGAGTGCTGAAATAGAAAGATACAGGGCAGCCAACCAGGGCCCGGTCCTGCAAAGTGCCAGCGAGATATTCAGAAAGATAACCTTGGATTCATTCAGCAGAATCATGGCGGATTACGATGAAAAAGGAGATCCCGTAATCAAAGCTGTCCGGCAAAATGACGCAGCACTGCAGGTCCAGGATCTCAGTGACGGCAGCAGAGATCAGCTTTTTCTTGCCCTGAGACTTGGGGGAATCCACAGATATCTTCAGGAAAATCCGCCTTTTCCCTTTATGGCGGACGATATTCTGGTCCACTTTGACGATGAACGGTCCATTAAAACCCTTTCGGTACTAACTGAACTTTCCCGGAAAACTCAGGTCCTTTTCTTTACTCATCATCGCCATCTTATAGACCTGGCCTCTAACATTCCAGAAAATAACATGGTAAAAGTATATGAACTTAAACAGGACTAATTCCTCCCAGGCATTTGAATCCCTTGAAAAAGGAGCTGCTTTACTCACCTCATCCAGACGACTTTCCAGACACCTGAGCCTTGATTTTGCAAAATATCAGCTTGAAAAAGGCTGCAAAGCCTGGGAAACACCAACCATTATTCCTTTTCAATCCTGGCTTGAATCGCTTTTTTCCCATCTGCCCCGCAAGTCAGACAGGATTCATCTTCTGAGTCCTGAACAGGAAGAATGTCTCTGGGAGGAGATTATTGTTTCCTGTAATCCTGAAAAGATCCTTCTGGGGCTATCAGGGCTGTCAGACACTGCTTCATCTGCCTGCGACATTCTCATCAGATACAAACTAAGCCTCAATCATTTACAGGATCACCAAGACCAGGAAATCCTGGCCTTTATTAACTGGCTCAGTGAATTTAAAGATCTTTGCCACAAAAAAAACTTTCTTTCATCTTCCGGTCTGACAGGTTATATTTCTGAATCACTACATCTGCTTGCTCCAATATTGCCTGACAGTCTTATTTTTGCAGGTTTTCTTGAATTTGACCCTGTTCAGGAAGATTTACTCACAGCCTTTGAACAGGCCGGAGTGTCCCTGCAGACCCTGGATCAATCCCATGTCAGATCAGAACCTGAGTGCGTTGTATGCAAGGACTTCCAAAGCGAGACTTTGACTTCAGCCCACTGGGCTTTGAATCAGACCCTGTCCAACCCTCAGGACCGCATTGGGATTGTAGTTCCAGATCTTAAATCCCGGCGTTCGCAAATCACTAAGATTTTTGATCATGTCTTTCATCCTGAAACCCTGACCAGTCCGGCAGAGCCTCAAAAAAAGGCTTATAACATTTCCCTCGGAGAACCCCTCGGGCATACCCCCTTAGTTCGGGCAGCCCTTATTTTTTTGAATCTCTTGAAAGAAAACCAGCTGAAAGTTCATGATCTTGGCACAATTCTATTTTCTCCTTTTATCAAAGGACATGAGCAGGAATTTTCCGCCAGGACTGCCCTGGACCTGCGCCTGCGAAAAGGCAGCCAGCCCTGGAGAACTGCAGACTGGGTCATTGAAAAAGCTTCCAACCCGGATAAAAAGTATTACTGCCCTGTTTTTGCAGATTTTTTTTCCCAGACCAGAGACTTAGCTGAAATATCTCAAACTCAAAGCCCGGCCATCTGGGCCAGGCATTTTTCCAAGCTTCTTAAAATGGCAGGATGGCCTGACTCCAGAGCTATGAACAGCTTTGAATATCAGACATTCCAGGCCTTCAAGAACGAACTGTCCAGACTCTCAAGCTTAGAAACAGTACTTTCGGAAATTACTTATTCCCAGGCCCTGGAAAAATTGAATACCCTGTGCCATAAAAGAATATTTCAGCCCGAATCCACATCCGGATCTATTCAGGTTCTTGGTCTTTTTGAAGCGTCAGGCCTTGAATTTGATCATCTATGGGTCATGCATATGAATGCAGACACCTTGCCGGCCCAGGCCAGCCCCAACCCTCTGCTCCCTGTTGATCTTCAGCGAAAACACCTCACCCCGGGATCATCTCCCCGCAGGGAACTGAATATGGCTTCGAGATTAATAGATCTCCTTCTTAAATCCTCACCCCGGGTTATTTTCAGTTTCTCTACTCATGAAGATGATATGGAGCTTCAGCCCAGTCCATTTTTGAAAAATATTGCCCCATCCAATTTATCAGAGCCAGACATAAACCCTGGCCTGAGTCCCGTGGATACTGTCTTTCAAAGCTCCCTTGTGGAAGAAGTTACTGACAGCCAGGGACTGCCTTTTGATAAAGACTGGATCCCTGGAGGAACAAGAACCTTTCAAAACCAGGCATTATGCCCATTCAAAGGTTACGTACTGCATCGCCTTGGAGCGTCTATGCCTGAAGAGCCTGTTTTTGCGTTAACACCTGTTGAAAGAGGAAACCTGGTTCATAAAGCCATGATGAGGCTGTGGCAGGAAGCCGGATCACTTGAAGAACTCAGAGAATTATATGAGGAACAAAGCCTTGATGGCCTTCTTGACGAGCTTATCTCCATTACTGTGAATGAAATGAAGAATCATGTCCTCTTCACTCAGGAATTCAGCCAGCTGGAACAAATCCGGCTCAAAAGCCTTGTCCTTGCCTGGCTGGAAATTGAGTTGAAAAGATCTGGTTTTGAAATTGCTGCCCTTGAAGAGAAGCAGATCGTTACTTTGAAAGGCATGAAGATAAGTACCAGGCTGGACCGCATGGACCGTATGCCTGACCAGAGCCTGGCCATTATTGATTATAAAACCGGATCTAATATTGAAAGCGTGGAAAGGATGTGGGCTGGTCAGAGAATTACTGAACCTCAGCTGCCCATTTACGCCCAGATAGCTGGAAACGACATCTCAGCTGTACTTCTGGCCCAGATCAACCCCGGAAAATTCAAGTTCCACGGGCTGGTTAAAGCTGCGGAAGCTGATTTTGCAGAAAAAGGACTCAAAACTCCAGAGGACCTTGGCAGAAAAGATTTCAAAGAAATCCTGAATCAATGGAAAAACAACCTGGAAGATATTGCAGGAGAGATTAAAATCGGACACGCTCTTATAGATCCCCTCCCCCAGCAGGGAGATAAGACCTGTCGCTATTGTGAACTTAAGCCCCTTTGCCGCATAAACGAACAACCCGAGATTTGAGACAACCTGTATCTGTTAACTACATCCTTAACTTTTCTGCCAGCTTTTCCAGCTCATCCCAGCGTTCATAAAGCTTCTGCACATGTTCTTCAGCCTGGCTGAGCCTGGCACATAAATCTTCCAGCTTTTGTGCATCAACCACAACCTCGGGAAGACTCATCTCTTGTTTCAGGTCTGCCACTGCCTGTTCAGCCTTTTCAATATCTTTTTCAATACTTTCCAGTTCACGCTGATCCTTGTATGACATTTTGCAGGGCCTGGCAGGCTTTGCGTGTGTTTTATCAGTCTCTTTGGACTCTGACTCGGATTGCCGTGTCTTCTTTTTCCTGACCAGAACGTCAAGACATTGGGAAATATCTGCAAAATAAGTGCTCTCCCCCTGTCCATCCAGGAACAGGAGATTGTCACACAGATTATTCAGAAACATTCGATCATGAGAAATAAGAACAATGGCTCCGGGAAACTCAGAAAGGCTTTGTTCGAGGATTTCCAAGGTAGGAATGTCTATATCATTGGTAGGCTCATCAAGAAGCAGAACATCAGCTGTTTCAAGCATTAGTCTGGCAATAAGCAATCTGGACTGTTCACCGCCCGAAAGCTTAGACACAGGAAGAGGAAGCTGCTCAGGGGTAAATCTCATCCGTTTGGCCCATGAAACTACATGCAGAGGCCTTCCCTGAAAAACTACCTGATCACCGCTTGGACATAAAGCATCTTTGAGGCTTTTGTCCTGGTCAAGCTGTTCCCTGCCCTGATCAAAGTAAATTATTTTAAGGCCATCAGCCCTGCGTACCTCTCCTTTATCAGGCGCTATATCCCCGGACAATATCTGTAAAAGACTGCTCTTCCCTGCCCCGTTGCTTCCCATTATACCGAGGCAGGAACCAGGAGACAAAGTAATATCAAGACTTTGAAATAATGATTTCTTCTTGCGCTCAAGGGAAACCCCCTCAGCCTGCAGTAACTTTTTGGTTTTGCGCCCTGTTGCGGAAAATTCAATCCCGGCAGCTTTATTATTCTGGTTTCTGCTTCTTACCTCACCAAGTTCATCCTGAAGGGCGTGGGCAGCGTTTATCCGAGACTTGGCTTTTGTTGTCCGGGCTTTGGGTCCTCTGCGCAGCCATTCAATCTCTCGCTTAGTCTTGTTGGCCAGGGCCTGCTCTAATTTTCCCTGGGAAGCTGAAAATTCCTCACGCTTTTCAAGGAATAACGAATAATTACCCTTAACTTCCAGAAACCCGTCAGGATATAGTTTGTTCAACTCCACTATTTTATTGGTGACATTTTCCAGAAAAGCCCGGTCATGACTGACCAGAACAAAGGTAAAATCCGGTCTGGCAAGAGTTTTTTCCAGCCAGACAATCCCTTCAATATCAAGATGATTTGTTGGTTCATCAAGAAGCAGCAGATCCGGCTCCTGAACTAAGGCCCTGACAATGGCCAGCCTCTTGATCCACCCTCCTGACAAGGTGGACACCTGTGCATCTAAGGAATGAAAACCAGCCTGATCAGCAATTTTGCTGATCTTTGCAAACATGTCCGGGTCAGGATGTTTATCCGGCAATACTTCCCACAGGGCCTGCTCCACAGATTGATCAAAAGAAAAATCTTCTGACTGGGATAAATATACAAGACGGATATCGCCCTTGGGTATCACCTGGCCTGTGTCCGCGACCTCAATACCTGCGAGAATCTTTAAAAGCGTGGATTTTCCAGAGCCATTGGGTCCTATCAGACCGGTCCTTTCCTGGGCATGAAAGCCAAGATTCAAGCCTGAAAATAGTGGTCTTTCAGCGTATGACTTGGAAATATCGCTGCAACTGACAAGTATGTCTGAATGTGTCATTCTAATTTAATCTGGTTTGATCGATTGAAGTAAGCTGAACCTGTGACAGGCATTATTACTTGTATTCATCACCATTGTCATCGTATGTATCAAAAGGTTCATTGTTTTCTAACTATCCAGGACCTTTCGCACAGTGCCGACCAGTTTATTTAACTGGTAAGGTTTACCTATGAAAGCTCTTGCTCCGGAAGACATGGTTTCTTCAGCCTGGCCATTGGGTGAATAGCCACTGGCGATGATAACCCTGGCAGATGGGTCAAGTTTCAGGATTTCCTGAAGGCATTTGTGACCACCCATGCCCGGCATGTTCAAGTCCAGCAGGGTCAGATCAATGCTTTCCCCGTAATCCAGGTGTTTCTCTAAGGCTTCTTCTCCATTGGCAGCAACTATTACTTTATAGCCGTATTCTTCCAGAATCTCCCGGGTCAGTTCTCGAATTTCAGGCTCATCATCCACTATAAGGACTGTCTCGCTGCCCCCCTGGGGTATAAAAACAGGCTGTTGCTCTTCAGTTGCATTATTATCTGCTTTGAAGACAGGAAAGTAAACCCTGAAAGTCGTACCTTGCCCCTTTTCACTGTAGCAGCTTATATATCCATCATGAGCCTTAATAATGCCATAAACCGAGGCCAGCCCT
>PWPY01000257.1 GCA_003558575.1 Desulfonatronovibrio sp. | reverse complement strand
CAGATCTGGTCCGGGGTGACGGTTAAAGCAAGCTGTTACTTTTTACCGTCATTCCGGCGAAAGCCGGAATCCAGAGCCGTTGAATAGCCATATTACATATGTGGTGAACAGTTACAAATTCTTAAATACCAGACTAATAGGATAACTTTACAGCATGGGATCAGTTAATAATAAACTTAGAAGTAAAGAAGAGTTATCAAGTCTCTATATCCCTGGGTAAACATTCTTTGAAAATATTGGCTACAAGACGCATATGATTTTTCTCCTGTTCCGAGAGGCTGAAAAAACACTCAACCACATCCCTGGAAAAATCACCTTCTGTTAAATTTCGGTACATGTCGTAGGCCATGCTTTCCATTTCTAAGGCCAATTCAAGAAAGTACATGCAAAGTTCATTCTGATCATCTCCATGGACTTTTTTAATCCATTTTCGGGCATCTAATCCTCCCTCAAGTTCACTGTACTCTATCCCGGCAAACAAAGTGTCAAAATCCTGGTCAAAAATATCCCTGCCTTGCTTGTAAATTACCTTTGCATGGGCCATTTCCAGATCAGCCAGCTTACTTACCTGCTTCTTTATTTTTTCATTTTCAATCTTATCCAGAAAATTCTGGTAAAATATATGTGCTCCTTTTTCAAGGGAAATGGCCTTCTTCAATACATCTTCAAGGCTTCCTGTGTCGTAAAAAATTGAAAGTTTGGGGTAGTCCGGCAAAGTATTGTCTGTATAAGCGCTTATTCCTCCCTCTAAGTTGAATATTTCACCGTTTAAAAGGCCGCTGTCCATAGCCAGGGTCGCCCCAGCCCTGGATCTTTGCCCGCTTCTGCAGTAAAAAACAGTTTTTTTATCCACATCAAGCTCGTTTAAACGATCCTCAAGCTCGTGTAGAGGAATATGTCTGGCCCCTGGGATATGTTCATGAATATATTCCTGGGGAAGACGCACGTCCAAAAGGACATACTCTTTTTCCCTGTGTCCTGACATGAATGATTTGAGATCCTCGGGAAAAATATTTTTGATTTCCATTTTTTTCATCATTTACCCCGTTGTTCTTAATTTTGGTTCATCCGGATAGAGCGTACGTAACCGGGAAAAAAACTTAAAGTCATGCTGAATGAATGTTTGGGCCAAGGCATAAGAATTTATTGTCTCTCGCCCCCTCGAAGACTCGGTAGAGGCACTGAGATCGCTGAGAAGAGAAAGCATTTTTTCATTTCTGCGAGTTGCAGTAATGAAAAAGGTTCTTGCCCCTGGCGGGGAGTAACTTGTTCATAGACCCCGGCTCAGGGGGTATGAATATTAAATCTCTTACTCGTGTCTTGCTCCGCGACTCAAGGCATTCCTATGCCGGGCGTGAGATATTCTTTTCTTTACATGCAAGTACCCTTAAACCGGAAGAACCTTAATTTTTCAATTTTTTTTACGAATTTCCTGACTCGATATCTGCGCCATGAGGGGGCGTAATCCAGGCAGAATATTCTCCACCATTCTATCCACCCCGGATTCATTGGGGTGAATTCCGTCAGGCAGGGTAAGCTCAGGATTACCAGGTATACCTGGCAGAAAATCTGGCAGAAAAGAAATCCCTTTAGACTTTGCCAGCTCATCAAAAGCCTTGTGAAAACGCATGCTGTAATCCTCGTCAGGGTCCTGCAGAGAAGCTACCCCGGCAAGAAAAACAAATGCCCCGGTCTCCCTGCACCTGTCAATAATTCTTTCAAGGCTTGACCGGACATCGTCCACAGGCAGTCCCATATAGACATCATTAGCTCCAAATTCAACAATGACCAGGTCTGGATGATGCTTTAAAAGACCGTCCAAACGAAGAAGACCGTCATGTGCTGTGTCTCCGGACACTCCGCCGTTTATCACCTGAACATCGTTTCCTTCATCCCCCAGGGCCTGTTCCAGCCTGAACGCAAAAGAATGCTCCGGAGCAAGACCATATCCAGCTGTAAGGCTGTCTCCCAGTGCCAGAACAATTATCATGTTCACCTCCTGTCTTTTTTGTAAATGATTCACCTCAACCTGAGAATTAAAATTCTGGCCCTTCGGCGCTTGAAAACGTCGGAGAGCCGCTTTTACTTGATCTTGAGGCCACACTACTATATTTTTTGAAACTGTTCACCACTTTTTGTGACTTAAATCAAAAGGCTGGAGTCTATGCGGGATTAGAAGACCATATATCGCTAATCTATTGAATAATTAGCATTTTATAACCATTCACCATATTTTTCTACTTTTGAATAAAACCAGCATGGTGGATAGTTACATCATTTTTCAAGAAAGGTGAAATATGCGCTGCGACCGGAATATAACAACAAATCAAAGACTGAGCGATAAGGCTGACTTATTATACCTTTTACGAGACGTAGACGAGGTGTACAGGCGCAGTTCCGCTGGCGGCAGCAAAATGATCCGCTCGCACCAGCACCAGGTTCGGAAAAGATTGTCCCGAGTCATTGAAGCAGACGAACCCCTTATAGATAGAACCCCAGAGGACAAGCCGGTAACGATTCATCTGCCTCGCGCCCTGGAAATCGGAAATAGAGGACCGCTTACGCAGATTGCGCAAACCATTGGCCGTATCACGTCTGTATTGACCTGGGCGTATGGATACGACAAAATCTCCAGCAGGCTGGCTAAGCGGTACGCATTTGCCGAAATTGCCGGACCGTCTGGACCGGTACGAGCCCAGACCCTGATTATCGGTCTGGTTCTGTTCGCCCCGGGTACGGTCTATCCCCAGCATGCCCATCAGGAAATTGAGGAAAGCTATATTTCAGTGGCGGGTGCGTGGTCGGAGAACGACGCCGCGGTCTATGCGCCGGGATCGCTGATTCTCAACCGTTCAGGCGACCAGCATCGAATTACGGTTGGTGACCGGGAGCCTTGTCTATTGGTCTATGCATGGCTGGGCGAGAAAGAACGGCTACTCAAACCCAACATGACCTTTTCGCGATCATTTAGATAAATAACAAATTATGATATCTGCTCACCACAACTTGTGACCTATGTCGAAAGACTGGAGCCTGTCCGGATTTCGAAATATTGCACAATTTGACCGTCGATGGCTCCAGGATTAGAATAAATTGCAGTGAACAGATACAATTATGGATATAAAGACAGACTCTCGGCTACTTGAACAAATACTATGAGCAGTCAGCCATTTTCTGTTTAACAGGGCGCCTGATAAGCCAGACAACAAAGTATACTACAGGCGTGTCCATAAAAGCTATGATAAGCTTGACCATTACTTGACCAATGATCAAAGGCAGGATGGGCATTATGCCATAAAAAGCAATGGTAATAAATATGGCACTGTCAATGATCTGGGATGAGGCTGTGGATAAATTGTTTCTGATCCATAGATGCTTTCCGTTAAACACTCTCTTCCAGAAATGGAAAGCCCAGACATCGTGGTTCTGACTGATCAGGTAAGCTATTAATGAAGCAATGATTATTCTCGGAGCAGCTCCCAGCACTGAAGCATACGCTTCATTATTGTCCCAGAATACTGCCCCGGGCCAGGCCAGAGCCAGATGAATAAGACCAAGACATACCACGAGTGCAGCAAAGCCGCCCAACACAACCTGCTTGGCCTTTTCCTTACCCCAGACCTCACTGATAACATCCGAGGCCACAAAGGTTATGCAATAGGCTAAAATACCTGCAGGTAATACCACACCGCCAATGGTTATAATCTTGGAAGAAATAACTGAAGCAATGACTAAGCTTCCACTGAAAAGGGAGGCCAGTAGAATAAAAGCCAGGCTGTTATCCTTACCCATTAAATCTCACCAGAGGCCTTTTCCACATCATCGCGCATTTTCTGCCTGGCCTGTTCAATCTTCTCAGTCAAAGACTTATCGCCTAATGCAAGAATCTGAGCGGCCATCCATGCGGCATTTTTGGCTCCAGCCTTATCTAAGGCAACTGTGCCCACGGGAAATCCTGGAGGCATTTGAACCGTTGCCAGAAGGGCGTCCATTCCACCGAGACTTGAAGCAGAAAGGGGGATTCCAATAACTGGCTTTACTGTTGAAGCTGCCACTGCCCCAGCGAGATGGGCAGCCATTCCTGCTGCACAGATAAAAACCTGGCACCCTTTTTCTTCCATTTCCCGGATAAGTTTCTTGGTCCGCTCTGGTGTCCTGTGAGCAGAGGTAATGGTCATAAAATATTCCACTCCGAGATCATCAAAAACCTGAGCACATGGCTTGACCTTGTCCAAATCAGACTTGCTTCCCATAAATATTGCTACTTTTACCATACTTCTCTCCTGTATTAATTTAGAATTGTAACATACTATTGGTTTCTCTTATCCACAACACGCACAGCTTTACCATCATTTTTTGGAAGGCTGTCGTGTTCCACCAGATCCACACGGGCTGTTATAAGGATTTCTTCCCTGAGCAGACCACAAATCTTTTTCTGCAGAGCCTGCAGGATGCGCATATCTTCCACAAAATATTCATCCCTGATTTCCACCTTGACCCGCATCTGGTCAAGAAAACCATGTCTTTCCAGTTCAATAATATAGTTCTGCCCTACTTCTGGAATGGACATGAGAACTTTTTCCACCTGCATGGGGTATATATTTACACCCTTAAGCACGATCATATCGTCCGAGCGTGCAGTAATTCTGTCAATACGCCGGTGCTGACGCCCACATGGACACTGCCCTGGAATAAATCTGGTCAAATCCCTGGTCCTGTATCTGATAATAGGCATACCCTGCCTGCAAAGGGTAGTTAATATCAATTCTCCCATTTCTCCTTCAGGTACAGGCTCAAGGGTCTCGGGATCGACAATTTCAGCAATATAGGAGTCTTCCCATAAATGCATTCCAGATTGGTGCTCACATTCAAACGCAACTCCGGGTCCATTCATTTCTGAAAGCCCATACGAGTTGTACGCCTTGACTCCGTAAATTTCCTCAATCCTTTTCCTGACCTCATCAGAATGTGGTTCAGCTCCAATAAGCATGGTTCTCAAGTGAAGAGACTTGGGGTTAATATTCAGGTCCTTGAATACTGAGCTCAGATGCAGGGCATATGAGGGTATTATATGAGCAACAGTCACCTTGAAATCCTTGAGCATCTTAATCTGACGCTTACTGTTGCCTGCGCCGGCAGGAATTGTCAGACATCCAAGGCGCTCAGCACCATAGTGAATACCAAGTCCTCCGGTAAACAATCCGTATCCGCTCATGTTCTGGAAAACATCCCAGGGGCGGACGCCTGAGACGTGCATACATCTGGCCACCAGGTCGGACCAGCTGTTCAGGTCGTTTTGAGTATGAAATATAACTGTGGCAGCGCCTGTAGTTCCTGAGGATGCATGCAGACGAACCATTTTGTCCACTGGCATGGTCAAAAGGCCATCAGGGTAGTTTTCCCGAAGGTCTTCTTTGGTAGTGAAAGGAAGTTTTTTTACATCCTCATGGGATTTTATGTCTGAGACCTTGATCCCTGCCATGGACAGCTTGCCCCGGTAAAAACGGGAGGCTGTAGCCTGATAAACTGTATTCTTGAGCCTGATGGCCTGGGTATTATATATTTCTTCTTTACTAAAGAATTCTGCCTTATCAAAAAATTCCATTTTTGGTCCCTTTTGGCTTTGTGATGCTTTTATTCTAATTCTAATAAAGGCTTAACAGTGTGAAAAACTCCTTAT
>PWPY01000308.1 GCA_003558575.1 Desulfonatronovibrio sp. | reverse complement strand
TTACTATGAAGTTCTTGGAGTTTCCAGGCAAGCAGGGAACGAAGAGATAAAAAAAGCATACCGTAAGCTCGCATTTAAGTATCATCCAGATCGTAATCCTGATGATCCTCAGGCGGAAACACTTTTTAAAGAGGCCGCTGAAGCTTACGAAGTCCTGCGTGATCCCGATAAAAGACAAAGATACGATCATTTAGGACATGAGGGCCTGAATAATAACGGCTTTGGTGGTTTTAACAATACAGAAGACATATTCAGCTCATTTTCAGATATTTTTGGAGATTTTTTTGGATATGGAGGTCGGCAGTCCGGTCCAAGGCCCAGGTCTGGCGCAGATCTTCGCTATAACTTAAACGTTTCTTTTCGAGATGCCGCAAAAGGAACAGAGATTGAGCTTGACTTACCCAAAAGAGCAACTTGTGAAAGATGCAGTGGTGAAGGTTCAGAACCTGGTCATTCAGCTGAAACATGTGCTCATTGCCAGGGAAGAGGGCAGATTCATCGTTCCCAGGGTTTTTTCCAGGTGGCAATGCCCTGTCCCATCTGTCGCGGCCAGGGAATGGTTATTACTCACCCTTGTAAAGAATGTTCAGGCAGAGGAATTGTCAAGGTTCACAAGAAGATTAAGGTTAGAGTTCCGGCTGGTGTTGATAACGGAAGCAGGCTAAGGCTTAGAGGTGAAGGTGATCCTGGCGAGAATGGCGGACCTCCTGGTGATCTTTATGTCGTGCTTTACGTGGATGATGACGATGTTTTTGAAAGGCAAGGTCAGGACCTGATAATCAGCGTGGATATATCTTTTATTCAAGCAGCCTTAGGTACTAAGGTTGAAGTGCCTACCCTTGACGATCCAATATCCATGGAGATTCCCAAGGGAACTCAAAGCGGCAAAGTCCTTCAGCTTAAAGGACTTGGTCTGCCTCATCCTGGTACACCGCACAAAGGTGACTTGTTGGTTCAGGTAAATGTAGTTATTCCCAAAAAGGTAACCAAAAAACAGGAAGAGCTGTTGCTTGAGTTTGAACGACTGGAAAACCAGAAAACAGGACATAAAGTTAAAAGTTTTTTCAAGAAAGTCATGGGTGAATAAGCTTTATGAGCAACAAGAATTTGACTCATCTGGACAAGGACGGCGGAGTGAGAATGGTTGATGTAGGTGATAAGCCTGATACCCCGAGAAAAGCCGTTGTCCAAAGTCAGGTCCGTCTTTCAGCTGAAACCTTCAGGCTTCTTCAGGATAAGGCCCTGCCTAAAGGGGATGTCCTGGTTACAGCCAAAATTGCAGGGATAATGGCTGCAAAGGAAACAAGCCGGCTTATCCCCATGTGTCAACCTGTTTTTCTCAGCTATGTAGAAGTTCGCTTTTATCCTGATGAGGTGGCTTCTATAATTATTGTTGAAGCTGAAGCAGTGACCACCTCTTCTACCGGGGTAGAGATGGAGGCATTGGTAGCCGCGCAGACAGCCAGTATGACCATATATGACATGTGTAAGGCTGTTCAGAAAGATATTATTATTGACAATTGCCGGCTGATTCATAAAAGCGGCGGGCGAAGCGGAGTGTATGAAGCGCCGGCAAAGTAAGGTCATTGTGCTGCATTCAATGCGGTGAGTCGCTTCTAAGTAAAATTAACTACCAGTTCATGCGTACTTTCACTCCAGCATTATGCATATTCTCCTTTATCCCGGGAATGGTGTATTCACCATAGTGAACAATGGAAGCAATCAGGGCGGCAGAAGCTTTGCCCTTGGTAACGGCTTCCACCATATGTTGAGGGTTTCCTGCCCCTCCTGATGCAATGACCGGTATAGTGACATTTTCCGAAATCATGCTGGTCAGCTCTAACTCGTAACCATCTTTGGTTCCATCAGCATCAATGGAGTTGATGCACAGTTCTCCAGCGCCAAGTCGCTGGGCTTCCTGGGCCCACCACAGGGCATCAATGCCCATGTGTTTTCTTCCTCCGTGAATCACTATTTCATATCCAGAAGGGATTTTTTCTGACTTTTCCACCTGGAGAACATCCATGCCCACTACGATGCATTGTGAGCCAAAGGATTCTGCGCCCTCTGAAATTATTCCGGGGTTTTTTACAGCAGCAGAATTGACAGAAACTTTTTCAGCTCCAGCCAATAAGACATTACGCATATCTTCAAGAGTGCTGATTCCTCCACCTACGGAAAAGGGAATAAAAATTGTTGCAGCTACTTCTTCCACAACTTTGAGCATAATACCTCTGCCTTCAGCAGAAGCAGTTATGTCATAAAAAACAATTTCATCAGCTCCCTGTTCATAATATTGTTTTGCTGTTTCAACCGGATCTCCAATATCAACATTACCCTTGAACTTGATGCCTTTGGTCAGCCTGCCGTCACGTACGTCAAGGCAGGGAATTATTCTTTTGCTAAGCATGGTTTTTCTCCAGACAAAAATGATAAAAATTAGACAGAATCTGTAGGCCGGGTTTACCGCTTTTTTCAGGGTGAAACTGCATGGCCCATAATCCAGGACGGCCAAATATTGAACAGAATTCAAGGCCGTAATTGGTTTTTCCTATGGCATATGCTGGATCAGGTACTGGGTAGTAGCCATGGACAAAATAAAATTCTGCATCGTCAGGTATTTTGTTAAACAGGATACAATCTTTTTCCAGACTAATAGTATTCCAGCCCATGTGAGGTATATTAATGGGCTGTCCTGATTCATCTTTGAGTTCTGGATCAAACTTTTCACATCTTCCAGGGATAATTCCCAGAGTTTTGGTCCCATTTTCACTGCTTTCATCAAGAATAATCTGGCATCCTAGACAGATTCCAAGCATGGGTTTTCCTGAAAGAACCAGGGACTTGACTGTTTCATCAAGCCTGTTGGCCATAAGGTTGCGCATGGCTGATCCTGCCGCGCCTACCCCTGGAAAAATAAAGCCTTTAGATGACTTAAGAATTTCTGGGTCACTGGTAATTTCATTGGAGATATTGAGATGATCCAGGGCTCTTTTAACACTGGTCAGGTTTCCAGCCTTGTAGTCTAATATGGCGATCATGATTGTCCTTTATTTTGGTCAGTAAAAAAGTTCAGGATCAAATGTGAAACAAGTTACTTTATTTGACTTTCCCAGTCTCTGGTTTCAAACCAGTAATGCTTTCTTTGCTCTAACCAGCCCTGGGCCTGGACGAAACGAATCCAGTTGTCCAGAAAATTGAGAGTATCAAAGTCACCTTTGCGAACAGCAAATCCAATGGGCTCGCTGGTAAAAGTTTCTTCAATGGGAACAAATAGTCTTTCCGGATGAAGAATGGCTTGAAAAGCAGGCAGGGGAGCTGACGCTACAACTGCATGAACACGTCCATTTAAGAGTTCCTGAATGGCCTGGGCCTCATCATCAAAAAGGCGCAGGGATGCTTGGGGCATATACTCAGAGGCCGCTGCAGCAGCAGTTGTACCGAGGCGCGCTGCAATGGTTATCCCTGATTGATTAAAATCATTTAGACTGGAAAAGCCTTCTGCCTTTTTTTTGTGGGCAACTAAGGACATGCCTGAATAGTCATATGGGATGGAAAAGTTCACCTTGAGGTTTCGATCTGGTTTTATGCCCATGCCTCCAATGATAATGTCGAACTTACCAGTAAGCAGGGCAGGTATTATTCCAGACCATCTCGTGGGGATGAACTCTACCTTTACCCCCATGTCCTGAGCAAGTCTTGTGGCAACATCAATTTCAAAACCAATAAATTTTCCTTCTTTATTCTGCATGGCCCAGGGAACAAAGGTGGACATGCCCACACGCACTACACCCCTTTGCATGATTTGTTCAATGGTACTTTCCTGCACCAGTTGAGAACGTATTGGTGATGATGCAGCAGTGGATGCAAAAAAAAGAGTAATAAGAAATGCAGTTATAATGACTTTGATGCGCAGCATGTTTCCTCCAGATTAAAATTAGGTATCTGTTCACTACATTTTATTTTAATTCTGGAGCCTGACCGGTTTTCTTAATGTTGCAAAATTCCCTGTCGACGGCTCCGTAAGGCAAAACCTGTTTGTTTATGGTCAAACAAAGTAAGTCCTGGTTTTTCCTAACTGAGCCGTCGACGGTCAGACAATGCAATATTTCGAATCCCGAACAGGCTCCAGTCTTTGGAACAGATCGCAATAATGGTAAATAGTTATAAAATAAGCAACTGACTACCGGGTTTGTCTTTGCGGTTTCCCTCGCTGAATGTATTTTTCCAGAATTGAAACCATAAAAGTTATGAATAGGGCTACGGCAAGGTATATGGCTGCTACAGTAAACCATATTTCAAAGGTTAAAAAAGTATTAGATATTATTACCTGTCCCTGCATTGTCAAGTCATAGATGGCAATGGTGCTTACAAGGGCGGAGTCTTTGATTAAGGATACGCTCTGATTGGTAAGGGGCGGGAGTAGAAATCTGTAAGCCTGCGGTATGATAATATAAAAATATGTCTGGAAGTTGTTTAGTCCGGTACTGCGGGCCGAGTCCCATTGCCCTTTGTCAATGGACTGGATTCCTGCGCGGATAATTTCTGAAGCGTAAGCACCTTCAAAGAGACTCAAGGTCAGGACAGCTGTCATAAAGGGTGAAATACCCAGGATTGGAGAAAGAACAAAATAGTTAAACAGAAGCTGAACCAGAAGAGGAGTATTGCGAATTGTCTCAACATAACACCTGGCAATAAATCTGGCTATTATTGAGTTAGAAAGTCTGAAAAGACAGGCAATCAGGCCAAAAATAAAGGTTAATACCAGGCTGAGCCCTGTAATTTTCAGGGTGATCCACAGTCCTTGAAGCAACAGTCCTGGAGTGAATTGACCCTGTTCAAAGGTGAATATGAATTGTTTAACCCTGTACCATTGCCAGTTATAATATAGTTTTTCAGATCCGGCAGAAACAAGCCAGAATAGAAATCCCATAATGATCAGGAATATGATTATATCCCTGAAGCTCTGGGAAAGAACAGTCTTGTACAGCCTTTGAATGGCATTTGTTATCATTTTTGAAAATTTGTCGAAAAGGGAAAAATTGAACGAGCCTGACTATTCCCTGTGATGGAACGGGGCAGGGCCGTTATGGAACTGGTCAGTTTATAGTTTTTTATAACCATTCGCCATGCTGTGAGGGCAGCCTGCATCTGATTTTTTTTGTGTTGCTGGTCAAAAACAGGCAGCAACGACGAAAACCAATCAAGGATGCAGGCTTTACCAAAAAACAGAAAAAATGTGATGAACAGATACGTTATCTTAACAGCGTGTTGAAAAAGTCCTTACCAGACAGGTTGTTCAAAAATTCCAAGGGCAAGGAGCAAAAAAAGTTCAAGATCGCGGCGTATTTAGGATACGTAAGAGTTTGAACTTTTTGTAGCGACAAAGCCAATTGGGAGATTTTCAACAACCTGTTAAGGCATTATGAACAGGCCTCAATATATTCATCTCGCAGGGAGTCTATAAGTTCTTTTACTGACATTAAACCTGTTATCCTGTATGCGGTTTCACCTGCAAATGCAAAGCCTCTGTGCATCTTGCCTTTTTTTGCACTGTTCAAGGCTGCAGCTATGCAATATGGGCTTTTTTTATAATCGCAGGTAACTATGCAGTGATACGGGCATTTAAAGGGTTTTCTTTTTCCCTGCTCAACATCACTTAAGAAAGTGTTGCGAAGAGCCCTGCCCGGCATTCCCACAGGGCTTTTGATGACTATTACATCATCTTTTTTTGAGTCTAAAAATGCC
>PWPY01000018.1 GCA_003558575.1 Desulfonatronovibrio sp. | reverse complement strand
TAGCCGCGCATGCTCCGGCAATGCCTGAACCAATGACCAGCACCTGAGTGTGAATGGAATCATTCATCAAGAACTTACCTTAAGCATGGTTTCTACAGCAGTTCTGGCAAGGCCTGCCAGATCTTCATTCACTTTGACCATATTGTCCTTATCCAGGTTTTCCAGAGTTTCGGCAAGAAATTCAGGAGTTGTTTTAGCCATATTGCTGCAATATCCTGCGCCGAGAGGAAGTATATTTTTGTCAGGATGTTCTTTCTGAAGACGCAAAACCAGGCTGTCTTCAGTGCCTACATATATAGTGCTACCGGGAGCAGCCTTACTGACAAATGAAATTATTTTAGAAGTTGAGCCTGACTCATGAGCCAGGTTCACAACGTCAGGATGGCTTTCAGGGTGAACAACAACCATGGCCTGGGGGTTATCATTCAAGATTCTATAGACTTTTTCAGGTTTAAGGCGAAAATGTACTGCGCAGACACCAGGCCAGAGAAGCATCTTATGGTCACTATGTTTCTCTAAGGAAAGGTTATTGCCCCGCTGTCTGATATCAATGACCTGGACTTTTTCACTGCTTATTCCAGATAACCTGGCCATGTTTTCCCCAAGATTTTTATCTGGAAGAAAAAGGACCTGATCACCCTGGTTCAAGGCCCATTCAAGCATTTTAGATGCATTGGAGGATGTGCATACACTTCCATGGTATTGTCCGCAAAGGGCCTTAACACCGACGGATGAGTTGACATATGCAAGGGGGATTATTTTTTTTCGCTGGCCAAGTTTTTCAAGGATGTTTTTCACAAGAGAAGCCGGGGCCATATCTGCCATTACACAAGTTGCATCAGGGTGGGGAAGAAATATCTTCTGATGTGGGGCAGCAAGAACAGCTGCTGTTTCAGCCATAAAGTTGACACCACAAAAAACAATATATTTTGCTTTTAACTTTGGTATGGCTGCAGCGAGTTGAAGAGAGTCTCCAATAAGATCAGCATGTTTGACTATGGCATCGGATTGATAATGGTGGGCAAGAATTGCAAGGTCCTTACCCAGCCTTTGTTTGGAATCCTGTATCTTTTTTGAATGCATGAACTAAACCTCAATTTTCATACTCATATCTATGTGTTTTGCTGAGTGAGTCAGGGCTCCCGAAGACACAAAGTCTGGTTTTAAGGAAGCAATTTTTTCAATGTTATCCAGGGTGATACAGCCGCTTATTTCAGATTCAATACTTGAGGGAATCAGACTTAAGGATTTTTCCAGCTGCTTCATGCTCATGTTATCTAACATGATTCTCTGCACTTTAGTTTTAACAGCTTCTTCAACATCTTGAGGCGTGCGGCACTCCACTTCAATGTCAGGGCAGGGGGAATAGGTTTGCCTGAGGGCTTTGACAGCCTCAGTGATGCTCCCGCACTGGTCTATATGGTTGTCCTTGAGCATGAGCATGTTTTCAAGATTGAGGCGATGGTTTTCACCTCCGCCCAATAGAACAGCATATTTTTCAGGGTATCTGAGTCCGGGAGATGTTTTTCTGGTATCCAGAAGCCTGACTCCAGTTCCTTTCAGCTTTTGACAATAAAGATCAGTGTGGGTGGCAATACCTGATAATCTTGAAAGCAGATTAAGTATAATTCTTTCAGCTTTGAGGATTTTTCTGGTTGAACCTTCAATGGAAATAATTCTTTGACCGGGTTCAGCACGAATGCCTTCTGTAGCTAAAAAACTGACTTCAGTGCTTCCCGGCAGCCTCGCCAGAATTAGCTCAGATATGGGAAGTCCGGCAATAATGCAGCTTTCTTTGGCCAGAATTACAGCTTGTGCATTACTTTCCTGGGAAAATACAGCGTTGGAGGTCAGATCCTGGCCGTCTTCTTCCAAGGCCAAGTCAATGATTCTTTCAAGAAACAGCAGGGCCTTTCCCTGAAAAAAACTGGAAAAAATGGTAAAATTATTCATGAGTAATATTATATAATACTCAGTGCTGCATAATATGTAAAGATTGCAACTTTGTGAATTGATTAACTTGGGGCTATTTTTTTGGGCAGGTTCTTGTGAACTGCTCACGATATTCAGAGGGAAGCCAGACACCCGGAAACAACTGTTACCGCTGCTCCCTCTCAGGCCTGACGGGATTGGCAGTGTTTCCGCCATCCGGCTTCCCTCTGAATATCGTGGTGATGCTAATCAGCGATGTACAGGGGCGTTTATCCGGTTTGCTGCTGGTTGTCAAGAAACAGGTTAATAGGCTTAAAACTAATAAGCCAGGACAGGCCGCTTCTTAAGTTCCTACTTTATGCAGGTCAGCTTAACCCCAAGTTCAATGTCAAGTCTTGATTATCATGGTAAACTGCAATAGCAGTAGTAAATTGAGAAAGCGGAAGTATGGCATCTGAGCAAAGTTCTGATCTATCATGGGGTTTTGGATGCCTATAATTGTGTTACCGGTTCAGCAACAGGTTCTTCATGTTTAAAAAATATATTTTTATATTAGTATTTACCCTTTGTTTCCCAATGTTTTTCTTGAATCAGGAGACTGAAGCGGAATCAGTTCCCAATTCTCCTGAAACAGCTTACGGCCCCGGGGGAGTACATGCAGACATCAATCTTACTGCAGAAGAACTGGAATTTTTAAACCAGCACCCTGTGATCAGGGTAGGTAATGAAGATGACTGGCCTCCGTTTGATTTCAGCCGCCATGGTGAACCTCAGGGGTATGCCATTGAGCACCTTGAACTTCTTGGCCAGCGACTTGGTATATCATTTGAATATATCAACGGATACACATGGGCTGAGCTTCTTGAGCTTTTTCAAAACGATGAAATCGATCTCCTTCCTTCACTCTGGTATTCAGATGAAAGGGCTGAGTATATGCTTTTTACCGAGCCCTTTCTTGTTTCGCCCTACGTAATTGTTACTCACCGTAGTGATGAGACTATTAATGATTTCGATGATCTGACTGAAAAGACCGTGGCTGTGGCTAAGGGGTATGTTCAGGAAAGCGTGCTTAAAGAGCATTATCCTCAAATTAAACAATACCAGGTGAACAATGTTCTTGAAGGCTTGAGGGCTGTAAGCTATGGGCATGCTGACGCATACATAGGGTATCATGGCAGTGTTGCCTATCTTATGGCAACTAATTTTCTGTATGACCTTAAGATTGTTGGAGAAACAAGGGTCCCTGAACTTGGCCCCCAGGGTCTGTATATTTCAGTGCGCAAAGATATGGCACCTTTGCGGGACATCATGCAAAAGGCCATGGACTCTCTGCCTGAAAACGAAAAAATAAGGCTGGGAGAAAAATGGTTCTCCATTGAAAATCAAACCAGATCAAATTTTACTGCCCAGGAGATTCAATTTCTGCTTGATAATCCTGTTTTGACCATAAGCAACATGAAGCACTGGGCCCCTTTCAATTTTTATGAAGGTGGGCAGGCCAGGGGCTTTGTAGTTGATTATATGAAATTGCTTGCCCAGAATATGGGAATTGAAATTGAATTTATCAGCGGACCTGCATGGAACGAATTTTTACGTATGCTTCAAGATGGTGAGTTAGATATTATTGGCGATATTGTTCAGACAGAAAAAAGAAAAGAAAACATCCTGTTTACAGAGCCATATTTTAATGTTTTTTCCGGCATTGTCGTAAGAAGAGATGAGGGACTTCAGGTATCAGAACTCGATGACTTAAGGGGTAAGACTGTAGCTGTACCAAAAAATTTTTACTATCAGGAAATATTAGAACAGCACTTTCCTGAAATTATTATTCTGCCCCTTGAAAACCCTCTGCAATGTCTCAATGCTGTTTCATCAGGACGTGCAGAGGCAGCTTTGTCGGAAAAGCCTGTTTTTGACTATCTCATAGACAGGCATCTGCTTATGAATTTGGAAAGTATTCCCCTCCTTGAATCAGATATTTTAGGCTCAACACCTATTACCATTGGGGTCAGCAAAAACCAGGAAGTGCTGCATGGCATTCTTCAAAAAGCAATGGATGCTGTTTCCAGAGAAGAAATAAACACACTTAGAAACAAGTGGTTCAGAAGAGTAGAGGAAGACAGGGATGTTCTTCTGGATTTAAGTCCAGCAGAGATGCAGTACCTCAAGGACAAAGAGTCCATAAGGGTTTGCGTGAATCCTTCCTGGCGTCCATTCGAAGAAATCAGGGCTGACGGAAGATATGAAGGCATGGTTGCTGGAATAATGGAGATGCTGGAAAAGCGTATGGGGCTGCCATTAGAAATTCAATATGCTGCATCCAGAGATCAAAGTCACGAGATGTTTGTTCAGAAAGAATGCGATATGCTCAGTGCTGCACAGGGAGCAGGATTTGATCAGGACTCCATGCTCTTATCCAAACCTTACCTGGAATCCCTTACAGTCCTGGTATCAAGGGATCAGCATACCTATATTCCAGACCTTAACTCCATTGTCTGGGACAAACTGGCAGTGGTTTCTGGAGAACCTGTCAAGCAATTCATTGAAACCAATTATCCTGAGATTGATACTGTGGTTTTTGACAGCCTGGACCAGGCATTGAGAGGGGTTTCAGATAGAGACGCAGATATTGCCATTGGCAGCATGCACTTAGTCAGTTCCAAAATACATGAGATGGGTTTGTACGATCTGAAAATAGCCGGCCAGACCCCATACAAAGAATTTTTCAGAGTGGGGGTCGATCCAGACCAGCCTGAGTTGCTGAGTATTATTGATAAGGCAATAGACGACCTTTCCCCTCAGGAAATAAACAGTGTGGTCAGACAGTGGATATCCATAAGATATGAACAGGGGATAGATTACTCATTAGTATGGCAGATAGGGCTTGGTGCAGCATTTATATTGTCTTTATTTTTGTACTGGAATCGAAAGCTTTACTGGCTTAATCAGAAGATTGCGGATGCTCATGAGGATCTGGCCGCCAAGACCCAAGAGCTTGAAAAATTGTCCATAACAGACAGTTTAACAGGAACTTACAACCGAATGAAAATTGAACGAATCCTGGATAACGAAATTTTAAGGGTCAAACGTTCAAAAGAACCGTTATCGATGATTCTGCTTGATATTGATAATTTCAAAAAGGTTAATGATGAGTTCGGCCATCAGGCCGGTGATATGGTTTTACAGAAGATGGCCTCCCTGCTTCAGGATAATATCAGAAGAACTGACTCCCTTGGGAGGTGGGGCGGCGAAGAATTTATGGTAGTCTGTCCTCATACTGAGCATAAAGGTGCCTGGAGCTTAGCAGAAAAGCTGCGTCTGAAAATTATGTGCGCTGACTTTGGAGAGGTTGGCAGGATTACCGGCAGTTTCGGCGTCAGTCAGTTTGTTGCAGGTGAAAGTGAGGATTCTTTTCTGCGTCGTGCTGACGATGCCCTGTATCAGGCCAAGAACGGAGGGAGAAACCGGACAATAATCAAACTTAAGAAAAAATGAGCAGTTTGTTTTTTTAAAATCCACATAATAGGTCGCAGAACCTTTGTTAGCCTCTCCTAAAAAACATTGATATTCAACAGCTTGGAATGTATATAATTCAGATTCTTGTGCTGCACGGGCTTTTTTCCCAATCTTTTGATTTAAGTCATAAATTGAGTCAATAGTAATTAAATTAACTGTAACTGTTCAGCATGTCCGAGCAAGAAGAACTGGACCCCGGATCTGGTCCGGGGTGACGGTTAAAGCAAGCTGTTACTTTTTACCGTCATTCCGGCGAAAGCCGGAATCCAGAGCCGTTGAATAGCCATATTACATATGTGGTGAACAG
>PWPY01000089.1 GCA_003558575.1 Desulfonatronovibrio sp. | reverse complement strand
CCAGAATCATTTTCCGGATATTTTCAGCCTGAGCTTCTTCCTTGGATTCGAAACTCATCTTGCCGATTTTGGTTACCCCGCTGACTATCTTAGCTACATCCTGGCCAAACTGATCATTTATTTCTTCGAGGGTGGCTTTAGTGTCTTCCACTGTATCGTGGAGAAGGCCGGCAGCTACTGTGGGTGCATCAAGATGCATCTCCGTCAGGATATTGGTAACTTCAAGAGGATGGGACAAATACGGCTCACCACTCAGCCTGATCTGGCCTGCATGGGCAGAGGCTGAGAACACATATGCCTTCTGAATCAGAGCCTGGTCCGGCCCGGAAAGATATGCAGCCGCTTTGTCTAATATTTCATTAATTCTAATCATGTATTATCTTCGGAATGAGAAGTTCTAAGTGTTAAGTCCCGGGCGGGGTGCTTTTAACTGTCAAGCTCCATAGTTATTTTTGACAATCCCGCCGTTATCGATATTGGCATCAAAAAACTTGCCCACTCCATATTCCCTGCGTCGGAAAAACTTTTCCGGGCTGGGTCCTATAATCTGCATTTCCGGATTTTTCTCCTGAACCTCCAGGGCAATGTGCATCTCCTTGGTACATCCAGTGGAATAGGTTGAATCTCTACCCGCCCAGATGGGGGGAACCTTTTTGCCCATAAGCTCAAAACTCTTTTCAATGTCGCTGACCATCTGAAATCTCCAGACATCAATAAGACCGCTTCGCTGAACCATTTCCCACATGTACATGAGATCATCTCCGTCCATGCCCTGCTCAAAATGTTCAGCCGGGTTAACTATGTATGTCTGATCCATCCGCTCACGCAGATAAGCTACAAAATGATTGATCACCTCAATGGCAATTTTTGTCTGTCCTGGAATACTGCCAATGATCGCACTGTAAAAAAGCACCCTCTGCCCCTGCATTCTGGCATTAAGCATGCCTTTTTTTATCTCCTGGGCTTTGCCGACAATTTCCTTCTCAATGAATTTTCTGACTCTGGAACTTCTTTTCTTATATTCAAAATGCACTTCACCTTGGGGATCACGATAAAAGGCCAGGATATCCCTGGTAAAAAGATGAGAATTGTGAATAAATCTTCTGAAATTACCACTGCCTTTGGCAATTATCAGATCTGACTCCTTCCAGACCCTGGCAAAAGTTACACTTGTCCGGTAAAGATTCATTCTCTCCCTTGTGCCGTCAGATATAACCAATAGTCTGTTCTGACGCTGTTTCCTCAAAAAATCCTTCTTGGATATCTGACTTTGGCGAATAATACTTGCGTCTCTGCAACCACTTGCCAATACCGGATCTGATTCCACATCCCATAGTGTAGGATATTCATAATAAAAACCCTCTTTAAGGGCCAGGACTACCTTGTGTCCCAGACGAATCAAAGACTGAATTATTTTAAGATCAAACATTATTCCGCCTGCACTGTCAGGCATATAAAGAACCTTATAGCTGTACACATTGTCCGGGCCGAACAGGTCAGTCATCACCTCTTCAAAGCCTTCCCACTCTCTGCTTAGTTCCCGCCCGACATTTACAGAATCAGGGTAAAAATCTTCCTGCTTCCAGACATCAGACCAGGTTGAAAGGCAGAAGTAGCGGCGAAGCTCAAGAAGATCCAGCTCCCAGCGCAGATCCTGAATTCTTTCACAGCCCATAGTCGTATCAGGACACGAACTGATAAACCTGAAGAAAACCGGACTGTTCATGAACTCTAAGGCCCTGCGGTTAAAGTCGCTTTTCCTGGATTGATATGGATCCTGAAGGGCGTTCTGACTGAGAAATATATCAAGCATTCTTTTAAGAAGCCTCGATGGAATCATAAAAGGTGAATGTAGAGCCTTTTGAAACAAATGTCTGCAAAGGGATAGAACTTTCTTGCGGATAAACACTTCACCTGAAAAGGAATGAATCAAAATCACCACCCGTTTCCAGGTATCTATGTATTCCTTTTTCAGCTCCCTGGTCATTTTTGTTTTTAAAAGATTATCAAACATCCAGTCTGTGCATGGAGCGAAAACCTGATTCTCTTCAATATCAACCATAAACCTGAGTTGTTCAGCAGAGGCGTTTACCTTGGGATTGATGAGGTGTTCAATATTATTCTCAATCATAAAGTTTAAGAACCATGCATCTAAGTAAGGGTCCTGGCCGGCATGTATTTCTGAAACAGATGAAATATCTGGAAGCTTGGACAAGTATTACCTCCTCTTTAAAAATCTTTTGGCTACAAGCTTGGCTGTAAAACTATGCTCCGGACAGACTACAGCTTTAAAATCCTTTTCATACCTGAATACCTTAAGGCTGTCTCCAGATTTGACTTTTATACCATCCTGCCCGTCAATAGTAAGGTACGCATCTGAATGTTTTCCGGCAATACCAGCATATATTGTTTCACACGAGCTTAAAACA
Source organism: Desulfonatronovibrio sp. (assembly GCA_003558575.1). Taxonomy (GTDB): domain Bacteria; phylum Desulfobacterota; class Desulfovibrionia; order Desulfovibrionales; family Desulfonatronovibrionaceae; genus Desulfonatronovibrio. Next base: position 3,372 of record PWPY01000089.1, on the reverse strand, counting down.
AGAGGCCTGAAATCATGCAGAAAGGGACAGATCGGGGTTATTAAAAAGACCTCAAGGTCAGGATGGACCAGGGGGCCACCAGCTGAAACAGAATAAGCAGTGGATCCAGTGGGGGTGGAGAATATTATCCCGTCTGATCTGACACTTTGCTTGACCCCTCCGGGGAGATCCAGCTCGACATTAATAAGCCTGGCCAGCTGCCCTCTATTGATGACAATCTCGTTTATGGCCTGACCATACTTAATGAGTTCGTCATTTCTGAATAATTCAAAGCCAATTACAACCCTGTTGGAAATCTGTACTTTGTTCTCGATTATTCTGGACAGCTGTTCTCTCCAGGAATGAGGCGAGACATCAGCCATAAACCCAACTTTGCCCAGGTTAACCCCCAGAAAAGGAACCTCAAGGTTAAGCAGACTCCTGGCCTGACTGAGTATGGTTCCATCTCCTCCCAGCACAATTATCATATCAGCTGCAGGAATTCCGGGCTGAAACTTCTTTTCATCAAAAGGCATGGCAGGCAGGTCCACACTGACCCCCTGGGTTTCTAACCACGCCTTGATCTTCAAGGACAAGGCAAAGGCTTCCCTGCACCTGCTCTTGGTTGTTAATAATACTGATTTTACTTTCATGGATTATAAGAGCCCTGTATTATGTAAAAATTCTTGTAACTGTTCACCACATTTTATCACTTTTGCTTAAAGCCTGCATCATGATTGGTTTTCGCCATTGCTGCCTGTTTGACCAGCCCTGAGCCCGTTAGTCAAAAGCAAGAATATGGACACAGACTCTCGGCTACTTGAATAAATTACTGGTTTTGACTTACGGGCTCATGCTGGGAGTTTGCAGCAACAGAAAACAAATCAGGATGCAGGCTGTCCCCTCAGCACGATGAATAGATACAAATTCTTAAACCTAATGCTCACATATATCAATAAACTTTATCTATTTAGCCAAGAAAACACCTTGATTCAAGAAGAAGTTTTTTGAAAGTTAAATTTATTTTTAAAAAAAACCTAATGTTTTTTTATTAACTGCCGATTCATTCGATAGAAGAGGTAAAAAATGACCATTAACCCGAATCTGGTAAAAAATGTACTCAAAACCTATGACCGCCATCTGGTCAATGGGCGGAGACTGGCGCGTCTTTAACGCCACCTGCGCGGCGCTGAAGTACCTGCCATTGAAGACCAGTCAAAAGAGCTTAAAAGAAGGAGACTGGTAGAAAGGGTTGCCAGAGAAATAATTGAAAACCTCATTACTTCTGACAGTAGAAACCCCATGGTTGAAGAAATAAAAAAAGAACTCAACCAGGAGCTTGAAACTGAACTCATCTTTCACTATCCTCCCACAGGAGAAGAGATGAAAATATTCGTAGGGGGAGAGGATCAGCCGCAGGAGTTGTCTCAAGAGCAAAGAGACCGGATCCTGGGCAAACTTTGGGAAATGACTCTTAACAAGGTCAATGGAACAATGCTTTAGCGCTCTGTAACTATTCAACAACATCGAATAAAATGACTTTGTGCTCTGACAACCTGTCAAAAATTATATATTTTTCTCATTAAAGGCTTAAGGTTAATCTGCATTGTCCGATAGATAATAGTAACTGCGGATATGACCTGCATTGGAGGAACTATGGAGATAAAAGGACTAATCACAGGACTTCAGACTTATGAACAGTCCAGGATTAATAAGGAAAAAAATAAGGAAGGGGCCAGTGCCAGAAATTCCGGATCATCTTCAGACAAGGTAACTCTGTCCCAGGATGCCAGGCTGTACAAGGCCGGTCTTGAGCAGGCTATGAATGCTGAAGAAGTCCGGGCGGAAAAAGTCCAGGAACTTAAAACCATGGTCCAGGACGGCACATACAAGCCTGACTCACAGAATATTGCTCAGAAAATGATCCAGGAAGATCTGGAAAGCTGGTTTCAGCGTTCCTGATCTCGTATCAATAATTATCCTTCCCAGCTCTCTTCTAACTCAGACAGGACAATCCTTGATTTCATACGTGGATCATGCTGAGGAACCTGCATTCCAATTCTTCTAACCGTGTTGATAACTATCGGTCCGCTCATGTTCAGGGTGGTTTTTTCAGGACAACCCTGAGGTATGGTTACGGTGACCATTACTGCAAGTTCATGTGTTCTGGGACTTTTAAGTACTCTTTCCTCGGTTCTGCCGAGATGAATCTGATAATCCGTAACAAAGACAAAAGGATCAGCCACCAACAGCCCGAACCTTGAATTTTCCAGGTTCTGCAAAACATAAAAAGGCGAATCAGGTTTAATCTGCAGAAGCACAAAATCCTTGACCCGCTCCATGCCAATGAGCCCTCTGGGAAAATACACAGACTTTTCCTCACTCACCAGGATTTTGCCCAGTCTGGAATTTATTTCTTTTTGCTGCTTCTTGTCCATATATTTGCTGCTGCCACGAGATCTTCGGCACAGGTCTGAATGGCCATCTCGTTCTCCTGTTGAATTTTTTTGAATACTTCTTCCCGGTAAACAGGAATATCATCCGGAACCTCAATGCCCACCTTTACCTGCTTTCCTTTTATTGCCAGGATAGATACTTTAATATCATCGCCCAGATGAATGCTCTCACCGGAGCGACGGGATAATATGAGCATTGTAGTTACAGATCCTTTAACTGAGTTTTGAAAAAGTCCTTATCCAGCAGTCCGTTCAAAAACCTCAAGCGACAGTCCTGCACCCGCTTTTGCAGGTATTACACCGGCATAAGTCTTTACTGACATCTGAAGTGGGTGCCGGATTTTGCAGCGACGCAGCTAATTGGAAGTTTTTCATCGGGCTGTTAAATATGATTAACCAGACTCATACGCATAATGGTTGATGAAGACCTGAGAACAGCCTCATAGATAATCTGCTGATTAGCCAGCTTGGTCATAAGGTCTGCCACATCAATGTCTTCCACCTTGCTGAGTCTTTCTTTTTCATTAAGGACAAGTCCTGAAAGAACTGTCTCAGAGATATTCAGCCTGTTCTGCCTGGACCCGACACTGGCTAACTGATTGTTAACCTGTTTCAGGCTTTCATCAATATTCTCCAGGCTCTTTTGTATCCCGGACTGATTATTGGTCTCTAAGTAACCGATTAATTCGCCCAGGGTCTCAAAAACATTTCCAGCGCCTTCAATCCCTGGAGTGTAGTGTTCATCACCGGGCTTTTTATAAATACCACCAAAAACATCCTTGCCTATGTTGTTAATCTGAATTTTTTCATTGGCTGAAATTTCCACATTTATGGCTGCCCTGTTTGGACGGATAAGTATTTGGTCGTTTTCATTATAGTCCCCAGCAGCAACGCCAGAAATTTCCACCCTGCCTCCCGGGACAAGAAACCTTGCGTT
>PWPY01000010.1 GCA_003558575.1 Desulfonatronovibrio sp. | reverse complement strand
TGTTATTAAAGTTTACATAATTTACATTATGAGACAAAAGTAATAACATAAAGAGGGATAGTAGATGCCAAGGTTTGGACAGTACCTGTAGATGAAAATCTGGAACTGGAGACAAAAAAGCCGGTTTTCCTGTTTAAAGAAAACCGGCCTGAGAAGCGGTATGGGAATGTATTACAATATTATTAGTTAGCCTTGTTCCAGTCCTTAAGAAAAGCTTCAAGTCCAATATCGGTTAAAGGATGCTTGGACAACTTCTCAATCACTTTAAAAGGAATGGTTGCAATGTCAGCACCCATCATGGCTGAATCAAGAACATGGCCAGGATGCCTTACACTTGCTACAATAATTTCAGTATCAAAAGCATAATTATCATAAATATCAATAATACTGCTGACCACATCCATGCCGTTTTGACCTATATCATCCAGTCTGCCTACAAATGGACTTACATAGGCAGCTCCAGCTTTGGCTGCCAGCAGAGCCTGAAGCGGCGAAAAAACAAGAGTTACATTGGTTTCTATCTGCATTTCTGCAAGGACTTTAACTGCCTCAATACCATCCATGGTCATGGGAATTTTAACAACAACATTGGGGCCAAACTTAACGAGTTCCGTGGCTTCTTTAATCATCTCTTTTGAATTGGTTGCAATGACTTCCAGACTCACCGGGCCTTCCACCAATTCACATATTTCAGCAGCAACATCCTTCCAGTCCTTGCCTTCTTTGGCCATAAGGCTTGGGTTTGTTGTTACGCCGTCCACCATCCCGTATTCAATACCTTTTTTTATCTCCTGAATATTTGCTGTATCTATAAAAAATTTCATTAACACCCCTCCTCGTTAAATTGTTTTCTGAAAATCATAAATATTCAGTTTTTCTCATATCAAGGCTTCAGTCATCCTTAACTGCTTCTTCAGCTCCAATACTCTTTAAATACTTATCTCTGCAGTCATAGCTGCAGAAACACAAGACCTTATTGTCTTTCTTCACTCTAATGTCACTGTCTTTATCAACATATGTACCGCAGACAGGATCCTTGATCATTACTCCGCTGGCTGCCATTTTTTTGTGCTCAGCTGAAACCTTATCCTTTTTTTTCCTTTGATCATTAATCAGGAGCTTGTAAAGAATATAACCAACAACAACGAGGATGACGATTTTTAACATGTTTAAATTCCTTGAAGTTTTTGTTTAATTTTATGTATCCATTCTCTGATACACTCTATCATTTTCAACCCTGAACTTAATTTTTTTCAAAGCTTCACCAATAGTTTCCCCGTCAGGAAAAATAAAATCAGGACTGATTTCCTGAAGAGGAATCAAAACAAACGCCCTCTTTTTCATCTGAGGATGTGGAATTACCAACTCCTGAGAACTGATAATTTTATCTCCAAATGTCAATATATCCAGATCAATTACTCTTGGCCCTTTGGGTATCCCGGGCGAGCGCCCCATTTTCAGTTCCATGTCTTTTAGAAATCCAAGTAGCATTACTGGGCTTATCTGCTTCTCCAACTCTACGGAAATAACCTGGTTAGTAAACCAGGGTTGCTTCAACATATCTTGTGGCTCTGTGTGGTAAAGCCTGGACCTGTCCAGAATCTTCAACCCACCCAATGTGCTTATGGCAGCAATTGCTTTTTGCAGGTTCTTGCTGCATAATCCAATGTTAGAACCAAGACTTATAAAGGCCTTGTATCCCAAGTATTTTCTCTTTAAACAAAAAGTTGATTAAATCATGTAATGAAGATTATACTCTATATCTTTATATTTACACAAGCAAGTTTCAATCACTCTTCAACCCCAAAGAGGTGGCTGCATTGGATTCTCATGGCCAGGCCAGATCCATCGTTAAACAATTCATTGAGCATATTCTGGTAATCAGGGGACTTTCCCAGGCAACAGTAAGTTCATATACGGAAGATCTTAACTCTTTTATTGTGTTCCTTGAGGAAAAATCTCTATCTGTTGACAATGTTTCTGAACAGAATATTTTCATATATCTTATGCATCTGCGAAAAAAAGGATTGCAAAGTAGAAGCCTGGCCAGACACATGGCAGCTTTGCGGGGATTTTACTCTTTTCTTGCAGAACAGGGCATTATTCAGGAAAATCCCACAGGAATTCTGGAAAACCCCAAACTTCCCAAGCTTCTCCCAAAAGTGCTTGCTGTTGACCAGGTAGAAAGCATCCTTTCCCAGCCGGAAATAAATGATAAACTCGGAGCCAGGGATAAAGCCATGCTTGAACTGCTCTATGCCGCAGGGCTTAGAGTATCAGAGGCAGCCGCACTTAAGGTTTTGAATTTTGATCCACAAACAGGTACAGTCAGAGTATGGGGCAAAGGTGGCAAGGAGCGCATCGTGCCTTTGCACTATACCTGCATGAAATGGATTGAGTTCTATCTGCAAAACTGGCGGGGAGAGTTTTCACCACGCTCGGATTTCATGTTTTTAAACAGATCAGGTAAAGGTCTTACCAGACAGGGTATCTGGAAAATAATAAAAAAATATGCTGTCAGTGCCAAAATTACCAAGGAAGTATCTCCACACACCTTAAGACATTCCTTTGCCACACATCTGCTTGAAGGTGGAGCAGATTTACGCACTGTCCAAATTCTTCTTGGTCATTCCGATATTACAGCTACAGAAATTTATACTCATGTCCAGAGTGACCGGCTTAAGTCAACTCATGAAAAATTTCATCCCAGGTCAGGCAACTGACACAACTCCCTATTCCCATGAAAAAAACAAAAATTAATGCACCAATAGTTATCACCTGCCATGTTAATGCCGACTTTGACGCCCTCTCCTCAATGATTGCTGCAGGCAAGCTTTATCCTGATTCCGTAATGATATTTCCTGGAAGTCAGGAAAAAAATCTCAAAAACTTTTTTATCCAGAGTGCAACATATCTCTATAATTTCAAATCATTCAAGGAAATAGATCCTGCCTCGGTAAAACAGCTTATTATAGTTGACACCAGGCAAAAATCCAGGGTCAAACATGTGGCCCCCCTTCTAAACAATCCAGACCTTGAAATTCATCTTTATGATCATCATCCAGATTCTGATGAAGATATCACAGGCACTGTGGAATTTGTTAAATCATGGGGATCAACTACATCCATAATTTCTGAGATCCTCATGGACAGAGAAATTGACCTGACCGAAGATGAAGCCACGATCCTGGGACTGGGCATCTACGAAGACACAGGATGTTTTACATTTACCTCCACTACATCTCACGACTACACTGCGGCATCATGGCTCCTTTCTCAGGGTATGGACCTGAATATGGTTTCTGATCTTATCAACCGGGATCTTTCAGCAGAGCAGGTCTCAATACTAAACTCCCTTCTTGACTCAGCAACTTCACATAAAATCAATGGAATTGATGTCGTTGTTGCTAATGTTACCTTAGAACATTACGTGGGAGACTTTGCCCTCCTCGCCCATAAAATTCTGGACATGGAGAACATAAGGGTGCTCTTTGCCATTGCTAAAATGATGGACAGGATTCATGTTGTGGCAAGAAGCCGAACAACAGATGTTGATGTTGGAGTAATTTGCTCTTCTCTCGGAGGAGGTGGCCATTCATTTGCAGCATCTGCAACTATTAAACAGAAAACCATTACCCAGGTTAAAGATGAACTTTTCGGACTGTTATACTCACAGATAAATCCTCAGATTCTTGTATCTAATCTTATGTCCTCCCCTTCTGTAACCATTGAAGAAGATGTAAACATTTCTCAAGCTTCTGAGACCATGACCAGATTCGGCCTAAAGGCCATACCTGTGGTTTTTAAGGATACTCAGAAATGCGCAGGTATCCTTGAACATCAGCTTGCAGACAAAGCTGTGGGGCATGGTCTGGGGAAAGTTCCAGTCAAAGAATATATGATCACTGACTTTACAACCCTGGGCACAACCGAAGACCTTTACAAGGTCATGGAAGTAATCATTGGACAGAGACAGCGCCTGATCCCCATAGAAGAAGATGATAAAATCATTGGAGTTGTTACCCGCACAGATCTTATCAACAACATTATTAAAGAGCCTGCCCGTATTCCTGAAACCCTGCTTCCAGAAAGAAAACGTGAGCGAAATATTAAAAAAATGCTCAGGGACAGGCTGCCTGAAAATATTATCAATCTTCTGGAAAAATGCGGAAAGCTTTCCCACGATATGGGCTTTCAACTCTATATTGTAGGCGGTTTTGTCAGAGATATTCTTCTGGATCGGGACAATCTTGATGTGGATCTTGTGGTTGAGGGAGATGGAATTGCTTTTGCCAAAAAATTAGCCTCCGAGCTTGGCGGAAGAGTCAGGGCTCACCATAAATTTCAGACGGCTGTGGTCATCCTTGAAGATGAACAAAAAATTGATGTGGCTACTGCCAGGCTGGAATATTATGAACACCCTGCCGCCCTGCCCACAGTTGAGCTGTCATCCATTAAAATGGATTTATACCGCAGGGACTTCAGCATTAATGCCCTGGCTGTTCATTTGAATCCAAATAACTTTGGAAAACTTGTGGATTTTTTCGGCGGACAGAAGGATATCAAAGACAAAATAATCAGGGTATTGCATTCATTAAGCTTTGTGGAAGATCCCACGCGCATTATCAGAGCTATCCGGTTTGAGCAGCGCTTTTCATTCAGAATAGGTCTTCAGACGGAAAAGCTGATTAAAAATGCTGTTGACCTTAATATCTTCCATAAACTTTCAGGCAGTCGAATTTTTCATGAACTGAGAATGATATTTGAAGAAAATAACCCACTGGGATGTATCTCCAGGATGGAAAATTTTGGGCTTCTGCGAAACATCCACCCTCTTTTAAAACTAACCCCCAGTATTAATGACATCCTCTTGGAAACTGAAAAGGTAATCAACTGGTTTCAACTCTTATATACAGATGAACAGATTGAAAAATGGATGCTTTACCTGCTTGGATTGCTGAACACCATCAACGATTCCCAAGCTAAAATAATTTTCAATAGATTTAATTTCTCCAAAAAACAGGAACAAGGCTTTTTCGGTCTGAGGGGGCAGGTGCAGGAAGGTGTTGCTGAACTTTATAAGTGGCAAAAAGAACAGGGTAGTCTTAGTGATCTTTATTTTATTCTCTCCCCTCTTCCAGTGGAAGGATTGCTTTTTCTTATTGCGAGAACCCGTAAAGATGATCTGCGGAAAAAAATATCTTACTTCATCACTCATCTGCGAAATGTGCAGCCTCAAGTCAGCGGAAAAGATTTAAAAGAAATGGGAATCAAACCTGGACCGCTATTTGGTGAAATTCTTAAAGACCTTAAAGCCGCTCAGATTGATGGATTGTCTTGTGATCGCCAGAGTCAGATTGAATGGGTCAAAAATAAGTATAAGAATAAAATTTAAACACCCAAAAGGGCATGAAAGTTCTTTCATGCCCTTCTTCTAAGTAACTTCAAAAAAACTGGACCCCGGATCAAGTCCGGGGTGACGGTTTAAGCACGCTTTTACTCTTTACCGTCATTCCGGCGAAAGCCGGAATCCAGGTTTTGATGGGTGTAAGTTACTCACAGGTTTGGTCCCGGGCCACTCGGGTGAGGCGCTTACGTATCATAAATACGCTGGGAATTGAATTTTTTTGTTCTTTATCCTGCACCCACTTTAGGCGTCAGTAAAGACTTATGCCGGGGTAATACTTGCAAAAGTGGGTGCAGGACTGTCGCTTGGAGTTTTTGATCAGTTACTTAAATAAGGACTTTTTCACACTGATAAATATTACAGGCTTTGTATATGTGCAGGCAGTATTTTTAAAAAACTACATAACGGCTGGACTCTTCAATCATCTCCGCATTTCTGGCCTG
>PWPY01000017.1 GCA_003558575.1 Desulfonatronovibrio sp. | reverse complement strand
GGCGTGATGGAAAAAAGAAAAACGTAAACGTAACCCTTGGAGAGCGTGACTCTCAAAGAATTGCCAGAGGAGTCCAGCCTCAAGAAGAATCAAGTGAGGCAGAGCTTGGTCTAACCATGAGAACCCCTTCTGCTCAGGAAGCTTCGGCACTGGGACTGAGCAGTCCCAAAGGACTTCTGGTAACTGAAGTACAGTCAGGATCCAAAGCTCACCGGGCAGACGTAGTTCCTGGAGATCTCATACTACAGGCCAATGGAAAAACAGTAAACAACATGCAGGAGTTTACCCGTATCCTGAATGAAGATGCCCGCAACAAACAGGTACTCATGCTCCTTATCAACAGACAGGGACAGAATCTGTTTAGAACAATACCCCTTGACAATTAAGCTTGCAACCCGGGTCAGTTTTTTCATAAATTCCGGCCCGGGACTACCGAACTTTAAAAGTACGCATAAAGGTAAAGCATGGCCAAGCAAGTCAGCCTCAAAACCGGATGCAAGGTAAACCTTGGGCTCAGGATAACCGGTGTCAGGAAGGACGGTTATCACTATATTGACTCAATCTTTTACCCTCTTCCCCGGCCTTGTGACCACATTGATATTCTCAGATCCAACAAACCCGGCTTGAGGATCAAGTGCTGTCCCCCTGAACTTGAGGGAACACAGAACATTCTGCATAAGACATACGATATCTTTGCCCAGAGCACTAATTTTTCACCTGGGCTGAAAGTATTTCTTCAGAAAAACGTGCCCATTGGAGCAGGACTTGGCGGCGGCAGTGCCAATGCAGCAGCCATGCTTTTACTGCTCAACAGGCTTTGTGGGTCAAGGGGCTTACCAAAAGGCGAACTTATTTCCTTAGCAGCAAAAATCGGAGGAGATGTACCCTTTTTTATTCATAATAAGCCCTCAAGAGTTAGAGGTATTGGAGAGACACTTTCTCCTGTCCGCCTAAAACTCAAGGGATTTAAGATGCTGCTTATCTGCCCGGGAATTCATGTTGATACAGCATGGGCCTACAGACAATGGGATCTTTTGCAAAAAAAATCAGTAACTGACAGAACTCATTCCTTGACAAGCACCACCACAAACGATAAGAGTTCGCCTCTTAAGGATCAGCTGGTTTTAAGCAATAGTTTTGAAGTTCCTGTTTTCAGAGCATTTCCTGAAATCGGCAAAATCAAGACCAGAATGCTTGAAAACGGTGCGGCAGCATGTGTTATGAGTGGATCAGGCTCCAGTCTGATAGCCATGTTCAGAGATCAGAAAGATGTTTTTCGGGCATGCGCTCAACTTGACCGCCAATCCTGCCCATACTTTTTTTATATTTTCTAAATTATATTACTGGGGCGTAGCCAAGCGGTAAGGCAACGGGTTTTGGTCCCGTCATTCGAGGGTTCGAGTCCTTCCGCCCCAGCCATTAACGAGGACTAATTTCATGCCCGGCCACGGAGAATTAAAAATAATTTCCGGTAATGCTAATCCAGAGTTGGCAAGAGGAATCTGCGACCACCTCGGAATGAATCTCAGCCCTACTCTGGTATGCACATTCAGTGACGGAGAAAGCAGAATTGAGATAGGTGACAATGTCCGGGGAGATGATGTTTTTGTTGTCCAGCCCACTTGTGCTCCTGTAAACCATACACTTATGGAACTATTCCTTATGCTGGATGCCCTTAAGAGGGCCAGCGTAGGCAGAGTTACTGCAGTTGTGCCCTATTATGGGTATGCCCGTCAGGATAGAAAGGTTGTGCCAAGAGTGCCCATCAGTGCCAAAATGGTTGCTGACTTTTTTAATATTTCCGGAGTTAACCGCCTTTTAACCATTGATCTCCATTCTGGTCAGATTCAGGGGTTTTTTGATATCCCAGTGGATAACCTTTTTGCTGCTGAAGTCCTGCTGACCTATTTAAGTCAGTTTGGTGAACAGGCTGTAGTTGTATCACCTGATGCTGGAGGAACTGAAAGAGCAAGGGCATATGCAAAGCGTATCGGCGCAGACCTGGCCATTATTGATAAAAGACGCGATACACCTAATAAATCACAGGCAATGCGGGTTATTGGTGATGTTAAAGATAAAGTGGCAATTGTTCTGGATGATATGATTGATACTGGAGGAACCATGGTTGAAGCTGCCAAGGTTCTTACTGAAAAAGGGGCCAGCAAAGTCGTAGCCTGCGCCACCCATCCAATACTTTCCGGACCCGCAATTGAGCGCTTAGAAAAATCATGCTTTTCTGAAATTGTTGTCACAGACACAATTCCTTTGAACGAAAAAGCGAGGGCCTGCTCAAAATTTAAAGTTATTTCAGTGGCGAGTCTTTTAGCCAAAGCAATTCATAATATTCATACTGAATCATCAGTAAGCGTTCTTTTTTCCCATTGATAGGCGCTTTCTGAAAACTTACCAATAAACCCTTATGGGTTAAATAAGGAGAAAAGGATGTCCCAGCTTGTAAATCTGCAGGTAGAAGTGAGAGAGAAAAGAGGCAAGGAAGCTGCAAAAAAGCTTCGGGCCAAAGAATATATCCCCGCTGTTTTTTATAGCCCAGAGGGTGAAAATATTTCTTTAAAAATTCGTGAAGGTCAGTTTCACAAAGTCTGGATCAAGGCCGGTTCAACTTCTGTAGTTGAGCTTGAATTCACCCAGAATAATGAGACTGTTAAAAAACCTGCTCTTATCTGGGCAGTTGATAAGCATCCTTACAAAACTGTATATATGCATGTAGATTTTTATGGAGTTGATCTGACCAAGGAAGTCACTGTTTCCGTACCAGTTGAAGTAACTGGTAAGCCTAAGGGTGAGGAAGAAGGCGGCGTTTTGGAAATTTACAGACAAACTCTTGATCTTACCTGCCTGCCAGTTAATATACCTAATCATGTTGTTATAGATGTGAGCAAGCTTGAAATAGGTGATAATATCAGCATAGATGATGTTAAACTGCCTTCGGGAGCCAGGATTGAATATGAAGAGAGCTTCGCTGTAGTTGGATTAATACCTCCTTATCAAGAAAAAACTGAAGCAGAGGAAGACGAGATTGAAGAAGAAGCCGAAGAATCAGCTTCTGAAGAAGAAAATCCAGAGGAAGAATAGTTACTTTTTTTCAGAAAAAATGTTTACAGCATAAGATAGACCTGTAACCAATTCAATTTAAATATAAAGTAAACACATATAGCAGTAAGTTATCTGTACTTACTATGAGTTTTTCTGATTTTTAATTTTGGCCGGGTCCTTCATTTTTTTAATTAAGCCCCTTTCTGAGGGGCTTTACTTTTTGGAAGATTAGATGAGTATCAAGGGAATAATATGCGGACTTGGCAACCCCGGACCAAGATATGCCATGACCCGGCATAACGCTGGATTCATGACCATTGACAAAATAATTGAAAAAGCAGGCAATAACCCTGCAGTAAATATCAGACTTAAAAAACAGACAGATACTTATATACTCTGGGAATGGGAATTTCCTAATGACTATGAAACCTGGTTTCTTGTAAAGCCACTGACCTTTATGAACCGAAGCGGAAGGGCAATATCAAAAATATTATCAGGCAAAAACATAGACTACGACAAGCTGCTCATTATTCATGATGAAGTTGATATAGATCTTGGCAAACTGAGAATCAAAATGGCAGGCGGACTTGCTGGTCATAATGGGTTACGCTCCATCTCTAACGATATTGGCACAAGGGATTTTGTCAGACTTAGATTTGGAGTCGGCAGACCTGATGATGGAAGCGATCTGGCGCAATATGTATTGACTAAGTTTGCACCTGACGAATTGTCACTACTTGAAGAAACTCTGGACAAGGCAGCCCGGGCAGTGAATGTCTTCAGAAAAGACGGTCTTGAAAAAACAAGGGATTTTCTTTCAGCATAGCACCATCAGGCTGCTGGAAAATTCTTTTGGATCAGCAAATCCTTAAATGAATATGCGCAAGAAACAATCTGAAAACATTCAACAGTCTGTCATCTTGGACGAAAACCCTTTTTCTTGGCATGGACTATTTTAAATCTTTAGTGTATAAGATTACTTTACGTTAATAAATAATCCAGTGCTTTGCTTTTTGGAAGCGTCGTAAACTTTGCAGTCTCGGTTTTTGGAGGTGAAAAAGTGTTTTCAGTTGGTGAATTAGTAGTATATCCGGCTCAAGGCGTGGGCAAGGTAGAAAAAATAGAAGAACAGGTCGTTGGTGGGCTTACCACCAGACTTTATATTGTTAGAATTCTCAGCAATAATGTTACGTTAATGGTTCCGGTTAGTAATGCTGAAAATGTAGGCCTGAGGTCTGTCAGCGACGAGAAAAACGGCACTCGCATCTTAGACTACCTTAAAGATCGCTCAGACTTTACTGGATATTCCGGTCAAAATTGGAACCGTCGTTATCGCGAATATTCAGATAAACTCAAAAGTAAGGACCTTAAGGATGTGGCCTATGTTCTTAAGGAGCTCTTTCTTATCAGCAAAGACAAGGAGCTGTCTTTTGGAGAAAGACGTCTTCTTGAGCAGGCAATGGGACTCATTTCAATGGAATTATCATATGCCCTTTCCGTAGATCAGAGTCAGGCCAAATCTAAAGTTGAAGAACTTTTTGCCGATGTCATTGTTCAGCAAACCAAAGAAGAAAATAATAAAGAAAAAACAGATTAAAACTCTTGCCAAAAGCTGAACTCATACGTATATAGCTTGTCATTCACGGATTAAAAATGTCGATTAATTGATTTTACCATAAGAATCCGTCAATACCGCATCCATCCAAATCATGATTTCCAGACTTCCTTCTCAAGTTTAAGAAGAAGAATAACATATTTTTTCAAACCGGGTATTTAACCAACAGCTATCTGTTCGGTTCGATCGTTTCAATACATCTATAATAACAGCTTATTTAATTGGAAGTGTAACTCTCCTTTTTATACTTTTCTGTCTATCTAAACAGTCAGATGCAAAACAATAACACCATAACACATTAGTAACATTTATTTTTCCGCTTACTGCCGACCTTTAGTATCTTATGTCTTACAGTTTTAATTTTAAAAGTATTAAATTTGGAAATCAAAAAAAACCTTTCTTCAGGAGACATTGTTAATGAATTTGTCTGACCTTAAAACCCAATCAATGCACGAACTAATGAAGCTGGCTACTGAGTTTAAGATCGAGAATCCCAGTGGACTAAGAAAGCAGGAACTTATTTTTTCCATTCTTCAATCATGTGCGTCCCAAAACGGATCCGTGTTTGGTGAAGGAGTGCTGGAAATACTGCCTGATGGCTTTGGCTTTCTGCGTTCTCCCATGTACAGTTTTATGCCGGGACCAGATGATATATATGTTTCTCCATCGCAGATAAGAAAATTTGGGCTGAGAACAGGTGATGTTGTATCTGGACAAATTCGACCGCCAAAGGAAGGTGAAAGATATTTTGCCCTGCTGCGGGTCAATGAAGTAGGCTATGGCGACCCAAGTGAATCCAAAAGTCTTGTTCTTTTTGACAACCTGACACCCATTTATCCCAATGAAAGATACCTCATGGAAAATGGAGCACAAAGATACTCCACCAGATTCATTGACCTTCTCACTCCCATAGGTAAAGGACAACGAGGTCTTATTGTTGCCCCTCCCAGGACAGGCAAAACCATCCTGCTGCAAAATATAGCTAACTCAATTAATGCCAACCATCCAGATGTCTTTATGATTGTCCTTCTCATTGATGAAAGGCCCGAAGAAGTAACTGATATGGAAAGAACTGTCCGGGCTGAGGTGGTAAGCTCAACTTTTGATGAGCCCCCCCAGAGGCATGTTCAGGTAGCAGATATGGTTCTGGAGAAGGCAAAACGGCTTGTGGAAAGAAAGAAGGATGT
>PWPY01000191.1 GCA_003558575.1 Desulfonatronovibrio sp. | reverse complement strand
GCTTTAACTTTTCTGATCCCAGAAGATATCTGGAGCGTATGGATCCAGAATACCCAACCAGAAGCAAAGGGGTTGTAGAAAAATGTGAATTCTGTGCACATCGTCTGGACAAAGGACAGATGCCTGCATGTGCTGAAGTTTCAGAAGGCGCGATTATTTTTGGTGACCTGCATGATTCATCATCTGATCTCAGGAAAGCCCTCAGCGCAAGATATTCCCTTGTCCGCAAACCCAAGCTGGGCACAGGTCCAAACGTTTATTATCTAATATAAGGGGTGTACGATGCTCGAAAAAGCTATAAAAGGAAATATACTTTACTGGGGATGGCTGGCTTTTCTGTTGGCCATCATTGGAGTAGGAGCCGGCGCCTATATGATGCAGCTTGACCAGGGACTAAGCATAACAGGACTTAACCGGGATGTGTCCTGGGGTTTTTATATTGCTCAGTTTACTTTTCTGGTTGGAGTGGCTGCTTCAGCTGTAATGATGGTTATTCCTAAGTATCTGCATAATTTTAAAGCTTTTGGCAGGATGCTTATTCTCGGTGAGTTCCTGGCCATTGCTGCAGTCAGCATGTGTCTTCTTTTTATTATTGTAGATCTTGGACAGCCAGCCAGGCTTATGAATGTGTTGATCTACCCAACTCCCAGCTCTGTCTTATTCTGGGATATGATTGTACTAAACGGCTATCTCTTTCTGAACCTTCTTATAGGTTGGGTGACTCTGCAGTCAGAACGAAAGCAGGTGGCTCCTCCAGGCTGGATTAAACCGTTTATTTATCTGTCCATTCCCTGGGCAGTCAGTATCCATACAGTGACAGCTTTTCTGTATGCCGGACTTCCTGGTCGCGATTTCTGGCTGACTGCGGTTATGGCACCTTCATTTCTGGCATCTGCTTTTGCCGCTGGACCTGCTTTGCTTATTTTGCTGGGGCTTGCTGTAAAAATGTTTGCCAAATGGGATCCAGGCAAAGAGTCTATTCAGGCCTTAGCTAAGATTGTTGTTTATGCCATGTCTGTGCATCTGTTCATAGTTGTCTGTAAGATATTTACAGCAGCCTACAGCCAGATTCCAGATAAACTTTATCATTATAAGTTCCTGTATCTTGGACTTGAAGGACATACCACTCTGGCTACATTCAGCTGGGTGGCAATAATAGCTGGCGTCGTTGCAGTATTGATACTGCTCAATCCCAAAAACAGACAGGCTGAAAATATTCTGGCCTTTTCCTGTATACTTATTCTTATGAGTACCTGGATCGATAAAGGCCTGGGTTTAATTTCAGCCGGATTTATCCCCAACCCCATGAAAGAGGTTGTGGTCTATGCGCCTACTCAGCCTGAACTTCTTATTACTCTCGCTATCTGGGCCAAGGGCTTTTTGATTCTGACCATTCTGTATAAGGTTGCTGTTGGTGTTAAAAAAGAAGTAGAAGCATAATATTCTTTAGAAGAATATTAATTGTTACAAGTAAACCTCTTATCTGGATTAAACTCCGGATAAGAGGTTTACCATTTATTATGCCTGCTTTGAAATTCACTTCCTTCACCTGGGTAGATTTTCTTATCTCCATCAGTAGTTGGGTTGGTAATATCAGGGCGTTGTTCTTTGACAGGGTTTGGTCCTTGCAAGGCATTAAGTGAGGGGTTCAGGTCCAACATTCTGGGCTTCTTCCTGAGGTCTATATCCGGGTTGGACCATGAGAATTCTATGGCAATATTATTGGGGTCAAATGAATAAACAGATAATATAAATCCGTGATCCATTATCTCAGATACCCAGTATCCACCAGCATCAAGCCGGTCATAAATTACCCAGAGATCATTTTTATTTTCAACTTCCAAAGCCAGGTGGTCAAAGGCAAAAGGTCCTTTTACCGGAAACCCGTGGTCTTTTTCTTCTAAGGGCTCCACGTTTTCCCACTCGAAAAATAAGATCATGTTTAAAGGACCCAGCTCAAAAAAATACTGTCTATACCCCGGTCTTCCAAGACCGGCAATAAGTCTGAGGCCTACAAGGTCTCGCCAGAAAATAATTGTTTTATCCATATTTCCGGTTGCCAGCGCTATGTGGTTTACCCCTTTTAATTTCATTTTGTACTCCTGAAAAAATATTATTGAAAATCCAGCTTGACATTATTTTGTAATTTTGACTAAGTCGCATTTACTTTTGGTTCAATGGAAAATTTAAATTTTCCTAAACTAATTTAATCTTGGAGGTTTTATTATGGGTTGGCAAGTAACAGTTGATACCGATAAGTGTAACGGTGACGGCGAATGTGTGGACGTATGTCCAGTCGAAGTATTTGAATTAAATGATGGCAAAGCAGATCCAGTTAACATGGAAGAATGTCTTGGATGTGAATCCTGTGTTGAGGTCTGTGAGACTGAAGCAATAACTGTTATTGAAGTTTAGTCCGTCCTGTCAGGGGGCCTTTTTGGCCCCCTTTTTTCTATTCCAATCTTTCCATTCCCTGCGGTAAAGCAAAATCATCCGTTCACCTCCGTTATTCTTAAATTTCAGTAAAAATCGTGATTTTTTCATACTTGAGAATGAATTAAAAAAATATTAGTTATCTTTACTTGCAGGTTAATTTTTTCACGAAGGAGGTCCAGATGGATCTGGATGTTGATTTGGCTATATATTTCAAAAAATATCAAGATTATTGTCAAAAGATTGATGAAGTTTTTCAAAAGATGGAGAAAGACTTCCCCGACGAGGTTAAGTGTGGCAATAAATGCACTGATTGCTGTTATGCACTCTTTGATCTGAGCCTGATTGAGGCTTTGTATCTTAATGAAAAGTTCAATGCATTAGATGATGATGTAAAGAACAGAATACTCATTGAAGCAGACAAGGCTGACAGGAAGATTCATAAGATTAAAAGGAATCTTTTTAAAGAGCATCAGCAAGGGGCAGATGAGAAAGACATTCTATCCAAGGCATCACGCGAAAAAGTTCGCTGTCCATTGCTTGTGGACAATAGGTGTGCGCTTTATGATCACAGGCCCATAACCTGCCGCTTATATGGTATTCCCATGGATATGGGGCATATAGCAGCGAGTTGTTCTCTTTCAGGGTTTGAGCAGGGATTCTCATATCCTACAGTTCATATGGGTAAAGTCCATGATACGCTTCATGCCATGAGTGAGGAAGTAGCTATCGCTATAAACTCTAAGTATCCTGAGCTTCGTAGTATGCTTGTTCCGGTGTCCATGTGTCTTCTGACAGATTATTCCAAGGAGTATCTGGGGGTCAAAGAGAAACCAAAGTCCCCTAAGAATGATTCTCCAACCAAAGAATGGGTCCTCGGGCCAAATGAGGATTAATATATGAATTCTGAACATGAGCAGAACCAGCCAGATCAGAAAAAGGCAATGTATGAAAAAATGTCTCCCAGGAGAAAAAAGTTTATTGAACGAATAGGATATGAAAAATGGGACCCATTCCAGGAGCCCAAGAATCCTATTGACATAAGAACTGATACAACAAAAAGGACTACTAAGCAGCTAATGCGCAAATTCCTGCATGAATGCCCTCCTGATGAGTACAGCAATGCTTATGGACGTGGTGTTCTGGAGATGTGTCTTGGGATCATTAATGGTGATGAAAAGTGCAAAGCAATGTATGAATTTTCCATCTGGTACAAGGAACTCTTAAAAAGAGAAGAAAAAGAATTTAAAACTGGTTTATAATTGGAGATTTTAATATGAATAAAATATCGCCCGAAGACGAAATTCAACGGCTTGAAGATAGGCTCAAAGAAAACCCAGATTGTGGAATAACACATTATAATATCGGGGTTAATTATCTTGCATTGCGCAATATGGAAAAGGCCAAAGATTATTTTAAAGAAGCTATCAAAAAGGATCAGGATATTGCTGAAGCCTATGTGCAGCTTGGTGGAATAGCTATGAATGAAGGGGATCTGGATGGTTGCTTCAGCTATAATGACATGGCTTCCAAGATCAGACATCGCTTTGCAGTTCCTCATGGAAATATGGGATTTGTCCACTTGCAGAAGAACAATATAGATAAAGCCATTGCATCCCTCAAAAGGGCAATTTCTTTTGATCCTCAGTTTGTCCAGGCGCATGCCACACTTGGAAGTGCCTGTCTAATGCAGGGCGATGTTGACGGTTGTATAGCACATAGCAAAAAGGCCATTGAACTGGAACCTAAATTTGGTCCTGCTTACAACAATATGGTGCTGGCCTATATGGAGAAAAACGACAATGAAGAAGCTAAAAAATGTTTTGAAAAGGCCAAAGAAACAGGCTATGAAGTAGCTACTGAGGTGCTCAAGGAAGTCGAAGAGAAACTCAGCTCATGATTTCTCTTCGGTGCCATTGACTGTTTCTTTGGACCTGGAAAAACAATTTTCTGGTGAGACACCGGATAATATGGCGAAAAGTTACAAGGCTTGATACGAAAACATCAAAGAATATTTTACTGAACTAAGAACTTTGCAGCAGGAAACCAAGTCAATAAAGCCCCAAGATAATAAAGGGGAAAATGTATTGACAATGAATTATGTTTGTGTGAAAAATCACAAAAGCCGAAAAAAGTATTTGGATAAGGTGGTGTGAAGCCGTCAGCTTCATTAAGAGGTAGTGGGACGGCTTTTTGCTTATAAGGTTATAACCATAATTTAAGGAGGATTTTCAATGCCTAAACATGAAACCCCTTTGTTGGATCAGCTGGAAAGCGGTCCATGGCCGAGTTTTGTGTCTGATTTGAAAAGGCAGTCAGAGTCAAGACATGCCAAGAAGAGTGAAATTGAGTATCAGATTCCTGAAGACGTTGTCGATGATTTGCTTGGAGTGCTGGAGCTTTCATACAAAGAAGGCGAAGTGCACTGGAAGCATGGCGGAATCGTTGGTGTATTCGGTTACGGTGGTGGAGTTATCGGAAGATACTGTGATCAGCCCGAACAGTTTCCTGGCGTAGCTCATTTTCACACCATGCGTGTTAACCAGCCTGCAGCCAAGTATTACAAAACAGACTTTCTGCGTAAGCTGTGTGATCTCTGGGATTTTCGCGGAAGCGGTCTGACCAATATGCACGGCTCAACAGGTGATATTGTTTTTCTTGGAACCAGAACTGAGCAGTTAGAAGAGATTTTCTATGAATTGACTCACAATATAAACACTGACCTTGGTGGTTCAGGTTCCAACCTGCGTACCCCCGAGTGCTGTCTCGGCGAATCAAGATGTGAATGGGCCTGTTATGATTCTCAGGAACTTTGCTATCAGCTGACTCAGGAATATCAGGATGAGCTGCATAGACCTGCATTTCCCTACAAGTTTAAATTCAAGTTCGATGCATGTCCAAATGGATGCGTAGCTTCCATTGCCCGTTCTGACATGTCTTTCATTGGAACATGGCGCGATGAAATCCGCATTGATCAGGAAGCAGTAGCTGCTTATGCTGGCGGAGAAATCGTTCCTAATGGTGGAGCTCATTCCGGAAAAGACTGGGGGCCATTTGATATTCAGAAAGAAGTCATTGATCTCTGTCCTACAGACTGTATGTGGATGGAAGGTGGAAATCTGAAAATCAATGACAAAGAATGCACCCGCTGCATGCATTGCATCAACGTAATGCCAAGAGCGCTGCGCATTGGTAATGATCGCGGACTGTCTATTCTTGTTGGTGCCAAGGCTCCTATTCTTGACGGTGCTCAGATGGGTTCACTTCTTGTTCCTTTTATCAAGGCTGAAGAGCCATTTGATGAGGTCAAGGAAGTCATTGAAAATATTTGGGACTGGTGGATGGAAGAAGGTAAAAACCGCGAGCGAATCGGTGAAACCATGAAAAGAATGGGCTTTCAGAGACTGCTGGAAGTTACAGGAATCAAGGC
>PWPY01000351.1 GCA_003558575.1 Desulfonatronovibrio sp. | reverse complement strand
TCCTTGAGGAGAATGAGAAAAACTAACAGGAGAGAGCAGGGCAAAAGGCTCATAGGCGAAACTGCCCTGCAGTTCTGTGAGTGAAATCTTGTGAGTCTCATCTTTCAGGGTATAGCTTCCGTCTACTGACAGTTCCACATGATGCAGGATATTTCCAGTGAGTTTCTGGGAGAAAAATATTTCTTCCAGGGTGCCGTGCACACTGGCTTCAAGAGAGTCAATTTCAGTCTGGGGAGCCATGAGCCTGGTTAAATGGACTTGAGATTCAAAATTCGGCAGATGCATAATTTGCCTGGCATGGCCAGATGCCTCAATTTTTTCAGCAAATATATTTTCTATTCTGATATTGTTCCCTTCAAGGACGAAATCCACATCCTGGTCTTCATTGGTGGGATAAAGAGTCAGTTTTGACCGGGCGTCCCCAGCAAGATCAATGTTAAAAAAATCGCCAAGCATTGCCATGTCTGAAAGATCCAGACTCAGCTCGCCGTGGGTCAGTTTGTTTTTAATATCAAAAAGCAGATTGCCGGTAATATTCATTCCCGGTCCCCTGCCCAGGAGCTTATTGACCTGGATCTTATCATCAGTGACCTGGAAATCCGTAAACAGGTCAAGGTGCTCATCCTCTCTTTGAAGGTACATGTCAAAATTTCCTACAGGAAAACTATCTATAATATAAAAATAAACATGACCTCCGATATTCATGTCTGTTATGGGATCAAAATTAAATGAATCCAGGTTGGCTGTAGCTTCCACCTTTGTCTCATCAATGGACCCAAGAGCTGAAAAGTTCATGGCCAGGCTGCCGGAAATGTCATGGCCCAGGGCTGAGTCAAGGATATTCAGCTCTGGAAATGAGAACTGTCCTGAAAGATCAAGCTCCCGACTTTCAAGGCCGATTATCCCGGAACTCTGTAAGTCAAATCCCGTGGCTACAATGGATGCCTGAGAAAGACCAAGGTCCATATTCTGATCTAAAAATGCGCTGATCTTTATGAAAAAATCAGGCCCCACAACATCTGCAATATATTTTTCATCTGAGTGGAAATTCGGAAGGAAAAGTTTAAGGTCTGCTGAATATTCAGGCTTAATGAAATTTCCCTGAACATCAAGGCCAAGTTCCAGGTTAGACATGAAGAGAGGCTCTTCTTCAAAGCCAGGGATGAGTTTTTCCAGGTTGCGGCCAAAAGAAGTCAGAGTGGCCTTAAAATCCATGGAGTCTGTGTTTATCTCTCCTGTAAGGGTAGATTCAATGTCTCCTCCCTCAAGATCCAAGCTGATTATCTTGAGGATACTTTCGCGGCTGTAGTCCAGATTGAATCCCAAGTTAAAATTTTCAGGCAGTCTGGCGTATTGTTCCAGACTAAGTCCTGAGGCGTCTAATCTGCCTTGCAAAGTGGCCATAGAGCTGGGTGTTGGATTAAGGTTCAGGTCCGCTGAGAGGGTTGTTTCATCAAGACTCACGCCGTGGCCTGAAACCGGTCCCAATCTGGCCCGGGCGTGAGCAATCAGGTTTTTCACTGGTCCGTCGACGTCTATGTTTACGTCTAAGGGTTCCCTTGAGTTCATGCCTGAATCCATCAAGAGGGGGTTAATGTCTGCAATGTTTAACTCTGCACCTCCTGTAAGATTCATATTTTCAGGGTTAAACAAGAGTTGAGACTTGAGGGCAAGTAAGGGAGATTCTATGGTCAGATCTTCCAGGACAATCTGTTTTTTCCGGTCAATCCCGATATTAATCAAAAAGTTGAATGGGTTCCGGGTAAAGCCAAAAGCTTCTTGAGGCAGTAATATTGGATTAATGTAGAAATCTCCATCAGCCATGAGATAGTAAAATTCCTGCTCCTGGATCTGCAGGTCCAGACCGGCATTTAGAATTTCTTCGCCTTTGATATCAAGTCTGCCTTGCCACGAAGACAGCAGTCCAGAACCCTTAAGGGTCAGAAAAGTTTTCTTTGGCCAGTGATCAAGGCCTGTGAGAGCGTGGAGCATTCCAGGGTCAGACAGTGTGACGTCCAGGTCCAGAAAGTAGGGGTCTCTAATTAGTTCCGCATATAAGGTGACAATGGAAGAGGGCTGATCCAGTCGATTAATATCTAAGTTGGCCAGGGAAAATCCCTGTCTGTCTGCAAAAAGGGTTGCCTGGGCATCTATGATCATATTCTCATCCAGGATTTCATCAGAAATATGCACATTATTTAGAAAAAGATTTTCTACAGTCAAAGGGGGCAGAGGCCATTTCCAATGTACCTTAGTGGGTGATGAGGGCTTAGATATATCGTCATTTTCCCTTGGCTTGACCTGAGGCAGGCGGAAAAAGTCAACTTCATGTGCCCCAGCCTGAAATACATGGATTTCTCTTGTAAAGAGCCTGGACAGGGACCAGTGCAGCCTGACTTGGTTAATTTTGAGCCACGGGCCGTCTGTATCTTCAAGAGTGACACTGTCAACTTCCATATTAAAAGGTATTCTGCCAGAGATTCCGGAAATGGATACTTTTCCATCTTCCCAGATAAGAGCGTCGTTCAGGGTTTTTTCCAGCAAACGCTGCCCTGGGCTGGTCTGGATTATGATCAGGGCAAGAGCAAGGATGAAGATAAGAAGTGTTAATGCCGCCCCTGATATAATGAGTGTTTTTCTTAAATATTTGTGCATATTAAAAGGCCTGTCCAATGCTTATGTATACCTGGAAGCTGGAGTCATGTTCATCTCTGGGGTTTACGGGAAAGGCAATGTCAGCCCTTATGGGGCCGAAGTCGGTAAAAAATCGGTATCCCAGGCCCCATCCCCAGTACAGCTTCTGGTCAAAGTCCGGGTAAGAGGAATCAAATGCTCTTCCACCATCTAAGAAAAGGACAAATCCAGAATGCTTACTGACCCTGAACCGCAATTCATTATTGATTTCAGCCAGGGACAGTCCTCCAACAGGTTTGCCGTCTTCAAGTTCTCCTGCTGTCTGGTATGAATAACCCCTGACAGATCCGCCGCCTCCAGCATAGAATCTTTCATCCGGGGGTACATGGGATTTGCTCTGGGCGTTGATAGTTCCCAGGGCAGTCCTGTTGGCCAGGACAATTCTTTTCTCAGATAAAAGCTCCAGATATGTGTTGAGGCTGCTGTATGTCTTTACAAATTTTGATTTTGAATCAAGGGTGTCAAAAAAAGGAATTACTTTCAGGTTAAAACTTATACCTGTCCCCGGATTAAGGATATCATCCCGGCCATCCCAGGTCAGATCAGTGGGGAAATAAACCAGCCCAAGATCTTTGCTTTCTCCGAACTGCTTTACTCGGCCAATCCTGTAGCCAACACCTGCCCCTACAGAAAGTCTGTCAGAAAGGGATCTTTCCAGCATACTTGAGACATAAACGCTTTCTGAATCAAAGGCGTCCTGTTTTTCCTGGGTCACACCCGTCTTGAGTGTCAATTTCTGATCTCTTCGCAAAAATGAAGGTATGGTATACCTGCCCTCAACATGCTTGAGAGGGTCGGACAATCTCAGATCAAACTCAAGGGTTTCTCCCATTCCCTTTAGGTTGCGATGAGTCCAGCCAAGCCTCAGTTCAGGCCCGATATCTGTTTCAAAACCAATACCTGCTCGTACAGTTCTCGGCTTTCTTTCTGTAACTTTTACCCTTACTGGTAGCGTGTTGTCATCCTCAAGTTCATCCGGATGATTTATTTCCACCATGGAAAAGAGACCACCCACAGTGAGCTGTCTTCTAAATTGATTAATTTTTGAAGTCTTAAACTCATCTCCTGTTTCCCAGGGGATTCGTTCATGTATATATTGAGGCTTTACACGGTCCAGACCTTCGGTACTGACTTCTCCAAGCATTGCCCAGGGACCAGGGTCCAGAGTATAGTGGATGGATGCAGAATGTTCCCTGTGATCAATGATGACCTCGCTGATCTCAACAATGGGAAACGGGTATCCCTTAGATCTGAAGTCTCTGATAATAATATCCATGGCATCCATTACTTTAGATGAGCGGATTCTCTGGCCTTTTTCAAGTCCCAGGGTTTGTGGAGAAGGCATGGGGGTGTCCGGGTCCATATCCGGGCAAATGCTGGTTATGGTCACCTGAGTGATAAGGTAAGGAGGTCCAGGCTTAATCTGGAAATCAATTTTAACAGGTTCTGTTTCCGTATCGATTGTGTATCCCACCTCTGAAGCATAGTAGCCGAAAGATCTGAGGGCCTTAGTGAACTCTGAGATATCTTCACGGATCCTTCTTTTGAGCTGAGCCATGGTCATGGGAGGGCGATTTTTTAAGCTGATGGTGTCTGAAATGTAAGTCAGCGACTGGAGTATCTGACTTTCAACTTCTCCGCTGAGGGTTACTTCATACCTGATGGCTCCAGGAGGTGGTTCCTGATCAATGGGGATTATTTCCTGAGCCATTGTCAGGGTAGGAGTTAATATAAGGAGTAATGCAAGAAAAATTTTATTTTTTAAGCTCATGGTTTAAAGAATATAAGATAAAGTTTTTCCAAGGGCAAATGGGTTTTAAAGAGTATGGGCAGGTTTTTTCTAACTTTACCTGTGTCTTGAAAACCATTAATGACCTTAATTCTTTGGGCTGACAATAAAAAATATGAAGCATTAAAAATTTAAGGAGTTCATGTGAATCAGGTAAATGATAAGACAGGAATTCTGCTGGCAGCCTTTGGAACTTCAGTTCCAGGAGCTGATGCAGTATATGAAAATATTGAAAATAAAGTCAGAGAGGATTTTCCAGGCCATGATGTATATTGGGCCTATACTTCGATAGTAATAAGAGAAAAGCTGTCAAAACAGGGAAAAGTTTTTCTGTCCCCTGTTCAGGCTCTGGGTCTTATGGCTGAACAGGGCTTTTCCCGCGTAGCCCTGCAGTCACTTTTGATAATTCCAGGTCTTGAACACCATGACCTGATCAGAACCAGAGCATCAATCCAGGGGTTGCCCAAAGGGATTAAGGAAATCAGACTTGGCGATCCTCTTTTAAGTCAGAGTCAGGATTTGGAAAGGTTTGCCACAGCCATGCTGAAAAATCTGACAGAGATCAGAGAAAATGATGAGGCTGTGATTTTTATGGGGCACGGAAGCGTTCATCCTGCCAATGTGTACTATTCAGCCCTGCAATATCATTTCTGGCTCAGGGATGAGGATGTTTTTGTTGGGGCTGTTGAAGGAACTCCTGGTCTGGAAGATATCTTACCCTTGCTGGAAAAAAAGAAAACAAGAAAGGCTGTTCTTCTTCCCCTGATGGTGGTGGCTGGAGATCATGCCGTCAATGATATGGCGGGAAAGCAGGCAGACTCCTGGGTCAGTATTTTGAAAGAACAGGGGATTGATGCCCGGGTTGAGATGAAAGGACTTGGTGCCTTTGATAATGTGGTGAACATCTGGATGGACCATCTCAGTAAAATTTTATAAATTTGTATTTATTCACCATGCTGTGATGAAAGCCTGCATCCTGATTGGTTTTCTGTTGCTGCAAACTCCCAGCATGAGCCCGTAAGCCAAAACCATTAATTTATTCAGGTAGCCGAAAGTCCGTTTTTATATCCATGATTTTGACTAACGGGCTCAGGGCTGGTCAAACAGGCAGCAATGGCGAAAACCAACCAGGATGCAGGCTTTATGCAAGAGTAAAAAATTGGTGAACTGTTACATAAATTTTTGCTCTCCTATCCTATATGATTGGGAAGATTAAGAAAAAGCTCTGTGGTAAAATTGATCATCTTGTTCATTATCCATGGAAAGGCAAATAATAAAACCAGAAAAATGGAAATGATCTTGGGCACAATGGTCAGGGTCATTTCCTGAATCTGGGTAGCGGCCTGGATTATACTGACAGTAACTCCCACCAGCATCCAGATTCAGGAAATGACCCTGACAGAT
>PWPY01000016.1 GCA_003558575.1 Desulfonatronovibrio sp. | reverse complement strand
GGATTAGCGATTTAACTAAAATAGATTTTCCAGACACGACAGAAGATATTATTGCAGAGTCAACATATACCAATGCAATAGGAGCAGATTATGAGGTGATTACATTTGAGCTTGACACTATTGTTTCAACAGATAGTGATGTTTGTTTCGTTATAGAGCCAGAGACTGTTGATGCAAACACATCATTTACCCTTCAAATAAGTGGAAGTGGTAGTGTTCAGGAGGGTGGTATGTTATCTTTCTACGACACTGATTGGACTAAGTCCCCTGTTATTGTTTATGATACAAGAGAGTTGTTAGCAACAAGGGCATTCTCAACAAGTGGTGCAACTGACCCTATTGGTGTTAATGGTGAGTGGGTTAGAGAGCCTAGTCTTCACAGCGATAAGCCAGTTTATAAAAATGGAGATTATTATATCTGGTGGGATGATGTTGATACTTGGAAAATAACAACTACCATAGGCTCTGGAACTGTATTATTTTCCTTTACTGGTCCTACACTAAACAATCAACCTGTCTTTACAGCAGTTACTGGCTCTGGTGAGTTGGCGGTTGATAACAATATATTAAATCACATAATTTCTTTGATTAACTCTGGTACACTTGAGGATAGTTTTTTTACTACTATTAAAATTTCCCCATCATCAGATACCAATTTTTGGTCGTTTGAGGTTGAGAAGGATAACTCTTTCATATCCCCATCTCAAACTGTTATTGCTGAGAATAACCCAGATATGACATCTCTAGCTAATGTTTCTCGCTCTTGGGTTGAGAGTTCAGACTTTTCTGGCTCTGCATCAACCGCTGTGCACATAAAAACCACGATACCTAGTGATGCTTCGCTAGATGACGGAGATGAATTGACTATTGATTTTTCTTCTATTGATACTGATGGTCATCTAACAAACACAGAGTTTGATGTATATGGCGTTCTAGCACGACAAAAAGAGCCATTATTTTACTACTATGATAATGGCAGAGAACAGGACTTAGCATTAAGATTAAAGGCAATCACACTATCTTTCTCTGAATTAAATAATGGAACATATCCTACGATAGGTAGTTATAAACTACCAAATCACGCAATGCACGAACACACAGATGGTGCTTTATACTTCTGTGACGAACAAGAAAAAGGTGTATTAAATAAAATAAGAACTGTAGATTTATTGAGAGTTATTAACTATGAAGATAAGTTTGCGATAGGTGATGTGATAAGAGGAAAGGAATCTAATGCTGTCGCATCTGTTTTAAGAGTTCAAGATTTATTTGAGATAGGAGGAGACATAGCACTAAATCTATCTCTAACTGGTGTTGTCGGTACTTTCTTAGATGAAGAAGAAATATATGTTGAAGCAGAGCCAGATAAGAATGCAACTGTTGATGGAACACTTATGATAGGTGCATCTAATGCAGACTCAGATTCACAAGTATTAACATTACCTCTTGGTTTCAAACCAGTAGATATAACATCACTTGACGCAGGTATGGGTATTGTGGCATTAAAAACAACTGGTACTGTTAATCAATCAAATGCAAATCTATTCTTATGGGATACATTTGATACTGGCTTCTTTAGGCAGGTAAAATTACCATACCCAATCGTTACTGCAATACATACACATAATGGAACTCCATACTTCTGGGGTGGTGAC
The DNA here is from genome assembly GCA_003558575.1 of Desulfonatronovibrio sp. GTDB lineage: Bacteria > Desulfobacterota > Desulfovibrionia > Desulfovibrionales > Desulfonatronovibrionaceae > Desulfonatronovibrio. The sequence continues at coordinate 4,245 of PWPY01000016.1, read as the reverse complement.
AGTGATGGTTATTCACTTGGTGTTTATGAGGGAACAAGAATAAGGAGTTTATTTTATATAGACAATGGACTACCACCATTACAAGGTGCGGTTGATGCAGACCAAGATAGAATTATGTGGGGTAGTTCACAAACATACCCAGAATCAAGGGGGGCTGTTTATGTATATGGTTCTAAGTCAAACATTGCAGGTGGACTGTATTGCATTGCTAATGCAGATAATCAAATCTCTGCATTAAGAAAATATGATTTAGCTGGCACACCTTTATTGTCAGATGATAATGGGCTTTACTTTGAGGGTGGAGATTATAACTCTGTTTGGAACAGTGAAATTGTGAGCTTCGGACAGCCATTTACTGTTCATAAAATCATAATGGGGTTAGAAAGAGAGTTAGTAGATGATGAGAAAATTACTATTTCTTTATTAACAGATAATGAAGAGAAGATTCAAGAATGGGAAATAACAAAAGATACTTTTCCAAATAGGTCAATAATGTTGCATCCAGAATCTTATGGTGTTCAAAACGCTATGATTAAGATTGAGTTTGAATGTGGAGTTCCAATTATACTTCCAATTAAATTACTTTATACCATACACGAATAATGTTAGAACAAAGAAATAAAATTGAACAACTAGAACGCAAGATAGAAGAACTTGAAAGAAAATTACAAGAACTACCAACCAAAGATGCTATGATAAATGAGTTGGAAACTAGACTTGCTAATTATGAAACTGACTTGAGGTCAGACAATGGCTCTTTGGTGTTGAGAAAGAACTTTGTTCTAAAGAATGTTCGTAGCCGAAAAAGAGATAATGATAATACTGCGTCAATGTACTTTAATCATAGAGTTCCAGGTATGGCTAATTTCTTAATAATCGGTTCTGAGCCAACTGGTGGTGTTGCTATTGGAACACTTGATATAGATAGAGATATCAATACATCTTATGTTGGTATAACTGTAAAAAAAGACGACAATAATCCAACCGAAGAGGTTGGTGCTAATGGAACAATATCTATACTTGCAAATCACGATACAGACAAAATAAGTGGTATTCAAATAGCAGACCTTAAAACATTTGGAATTGGCGATGCTCAAAGAGAGGGATATCTTTCTATACTAACAGCAGACCAAAGAGGTGACAACGACCCAGTGACTGGACTGGCACAGATGATTGATTTTAATGGAGCCTTGACAAATGCTATTTGTTTTCACACAAGAAAGAATGAAACAACAGGAAGTTTATACAAGCAGCACCTAGAGCAACATGTAGATATACTACCAAAGACACTTGGTGGATTCACCCCATCACTAGGCGATTCTGCTAATGGATATTCAAAGTTAGTATTAAATAGTCCTGACGGAAGTAAATGGGCTGTAACAATAAACAATAGTGGTACATTAATAAGAACAAAATTATGACTTTAGTATTGATAAACCCAAAAAAAAAACCTAAATAAATAAATAAAATGCAAGAAAGAATACAATCCATAACGGATAGATTGGCATCTTTACAGGAAAGGTTGGGCTCTGGAAATATCACCGAAGAACAAAGGCAACAGATATTACCACAAGCCCAAGAGATGAAATCTATTGTTGCCAATTTAAGAGAAAGAGATTTTTCAGAATTACTCAATACTGATTCAATACCAACATTAGATGTGCCAGATGTTGGTGGTAGTGAGATGACATCTTTAATTGCAGCACAGGGAATAAGACTTCCAGCAGAAGAGCAACTAGCAAAGATGGCTGATAATAGAGAGGCACAGCTTGGTGTTGATAAGGAGTCACTAATTGCCGCCAGACAAGAGAGGACAAGGTTGGGTCAAGAAGCTACAGATGTGATGAGAGATGTTGATATGGAGGGGTTTCTTAGGGGAGAGCTTGGAAGACAAGTTGACCCTTTGACAGATAAGCAAATGCAGTCAATAGAGAGTACTAGGGCTTTACAGATGCAATTAACTCAAATACAATCAGAAAGAGCTGGTGCTTTGGGTGCTATTGGTCAAATGAATGTTTCTACACCTTTTTTGACTGGTATGCAGAATAGGGTTGCACAGTCTTATGATAGAAGAGAGGCTAACATTATGGCTCAGATAGGTACTGAAAGTGCCTACCTTCAAGCATTAAGTGGAATGAAAGCAGAGGCAAGAGCACAGGTAAGTATGTTAGCAGATGCCTATACATACGACACAGAAATGGAGCTGAGAGCGATTGAAACATTAATGAATGTAAAACAAGCAGAGATAGCGGAACTCGATAGAGATGTTCAGAATGCTATGCAAGAACAACAAAGATATTGGGAGAATCAATTACAATGGGAGAGACAGCAATATACTACTGTTCTTGATAGAATGATTGAGTTTCCAGAAGCAGGTATTAAACCAACAGACTCTTTAGAAGATATGGCAACAAAAGTGTCTAGTTGGCTTGGAATGCAACCAGATGCTAGGGTAGAGGGCTTGGCTGAGCAGTTCCCATTCCTTGATATTAAACCTACCGACTCTTATTGGGATGCTATAAATAAGATTGGTGAATACCAACAATCGTTACCACCAGATGCACCAGAGCTGTTTGGAGGGCAAGATACGGGATACTTTACTTGGCAATATGATGGTGATGGCAACTGGAGAGCTGTTCAGGTTATTGGTGGTAAATCAGTTGGTGCTGCAAAACCAATAACAGCAAGAGATGGCGACAGAACATTACAATGGGACCCTAGTACAAACACTTGGAGGCCTATAAGTGCTTCTGGGGAATCATTATCCACAGACGCAAGAATGACACTGGAAAACCCTCATCATTTCCTTACATTAAATGACAACCAACAAAGAGATGTAAACAGAGAACTTTGGAATGCTGGATATCTAAAAGACACTGCACCAGAGGCATATAGATTAGCTGTTATGGATGATGTAGTTCGTAAATATAACGAAGGTAGGGATAGATTTATTAGAAACTTTATAAAAGAACACGGAAGACCACCTACTGCGGTGGCTACTACTGACGGTAATAAGGCTAATGCTGTCAATAATGCAATAGATAGAAGGTGGAGAAATGAGATGAGTCCTTTGAGGGACATTATAACCCCAGTACCATTACCATCTTTTATAGATAGAGTTAAGGGGGCTATAAATCCTAACTGGACAACCAAGCAAAAGGAAGTTGTGGCAGCACAAGAGGTTGCAAGAGAAATGAAGGAAAGACACGGCATAGACCTCCTGGAAAACACCACGAGAAGAACAATAACAGCAGTAAAAAGAGACCCAAGAGCAAACGAATTATTACAACAAGCACTTAATGCTGTAAAATAAAATGGAACAACCATACACAAGAAGCACAACAGATTTTACTCGTGGAGCATCAACTCCTAGAACAGTGATAGATTGGAAAGAAACACCATCTTTAATAGATAGGGTATCTTCTGGACTCCAAAGTTATCAAGACACAGCAAGTGTTTTTTCTGAAAAAGTAGGGTTAGCTTTTATTGGTAATATTATTAAGACTATTGACGCAGGTCTTGAAACGGCTTTATCTGACCCTGATAGAACTATTCAAGCAACACGCAGGTTAAGTTTAAGTCCCTTAGTGCAAACTGTGTCACATTTTGCTGATACAGATAGGGGCAAGGAGGTTCTTGATGATTGGAAAAATTACTTTCAAACAGAAGGGAGGCAAAATCTACCAACAAAGACTGTTGTACAGACTATTCAAAAACTAGAACAAGCAGAACACCTACAACCATCAAAGGAGTGGCAAGATGCTACAATCACCGAAAAAGCAACCACACAATTACCAGAAACAATGCTTCAGTTAGGACCAGGTGTGTTGGCGTCTATCGGTTCGTTTGCTATACATCCAGCTTTTGGTTTTACAACTGTTGCTGGCTCAACAATGCACGATATTAGAGATGATGCTATCGCACACGGTGTTGATTATGAGAGAGCAGAGTTGTTGGGAATATCTACTGGAATGCTTGTATCTCTTATGGCGAGGGTTGTACCAAGTAAGGTCTTTCGTGGAATCAGTAAAAGCTCTGCTGGTGTTATTCCTGGTCCAGATATTGCTAAGGAAAAATTTATGCGTGGATTAGCTAAGAATATCTCAAAGACAATGTTACAGGAGGGTGGTCTGGAGATAGGGCAAGAAACAGTGCAAATGTTAGCAGAATCTACATATAGAGAGCTTGGTTATGATGAGGTAGCAGAGAGGTTTGTTATGGCTGGTATTGGAGGTGTTATGGGTG
>PWPY01000188.1 GCA_003558575.1 Desulfonatronovibrio sp. | reverse complement strand
CATAATGGATGGAAGCGCTGCCTCCTTTGTTTTTCTGATCCGTTCAGCAGGAATCAAAAAGCAGCGAAAGAATAAAAATATCATGGCTGTTACAAAGCCGTTAATGTTTAAAGAGGGTAATCGCTGGATCAGGGCTACTCCGCATAATGGATTGCGCATAAAGTATATAATTGATTTTGACCATCCCATGGTTGGCAGACAGTCATTTCGTTTTGATCATGATCCACAAAAATTTATTGGTTCACTGGCCAAGGCCAGAACTTTTGGTTTCCTTCGCGATGTTGAAAAATTGCAAAGCATGGGACTGGCACTTGGGGGTTCACTTGATAACGCTGTTGTTCTTGATGAGTATGGGGTTATTAATCCTGGAGGCATGCGCTTCAGTGATGAACTTGTGAGACATAAAGTCCTGGACTTTATGGGAGACATGGCCCTCCTTGGAACCAACCTCTGGGGATCGTTTGAAGTCCACTGCTCCGGCCATGCCTTTAATAATTCTTTTTTGAGATTTTTAGACCAGAACAAGGACGATTACTTAAGGCCTGTCAGGTTTGAAGATCAGGTATTTAATGAACTACCCCAAGAAAAGAGAATTCCTGTTGGGGAACCTGCTATGGTGTGATTTTTTTTCTCACTTTATCTGTTAAAAAAGCGCCCCTGTGGCGCTTTTTTTGTGTCTTCAGGACTTGATTTGTCCTGCGTAATGCTCAATAACTCTTTTTTCGCCGGAAAGGATACTACAAATCAGCAAAATCTTGTGGAGTAAGTGAATAATAAATGCCTGTTGCCACTTTAATAAATGCCCTGGCCATAATTCTTGGGGCGCTTATTGGCGTACTTTTGGGACGCAATTTTCCTGACCGGGTCAGGTCTATAGTTTATCAGGGCATAGGCCTGTGCGTGCTCGTTATTGGCATTGACATGGCTTTGAGTTATGACAATATTGTTCTGGTTGTTTTTTCTGTGCTCCTGGGAGCAGTAACAGGAGAACTGCTGAAGCTTGATGAAAAAATGGTCAATCTTGGAAACTGGCTTAAAGGGCGGATAAAATCCAAAGATGCCCGCTTCACTGACGGTTTTGTCACAGCCTCTCTAATCTTCTGTATAGGTTCCATGGCTATTCTGGGCTCAATTGATGAAGGAATCAGAGGAGACAGGACCATACTTCTGACCAAATCAATTCTTGATGGATTTATCAGTATTCCCCTTGCCTCAACTTATGGAATAGGGGTTATGTTTTCCGCCCTGCCCATTATCCTTTATCAGGGTTCCATAACTATTGCTGCATCCCAGTCCCAGGCCTTTTTCACTCCAGAAATAATAACCCAGATAACTTCTGTGGGTGGACTGCTTATAATGGGGATTGGCATTACCCTTATGGACTTGAAAAAAGTCAATGTTACGAATCTTCTGCCGTCTCTAATTTATGTGGTTCTTTTTACATTGTTTTTAAATTAGAAATATATTCAGATTTTGTTGAATAAATATCAAATAATCCAAAAGGAGATTTTTTTTGGAATCAGTAAATGATCTTGAAAACAGGGCTAATGACAGCTACCGCTTTGGAACCATAGCCTTGGTGGGTTTGCCCAACGCAGGTAAATCAACATTGATGAATCAGTTAGTTGGAGAGAAGGTGGCCATTGTTACCCCCAGGCCGCAGACCACACGCAACCGCATTACTGGAATCCTTACGGAAAATAATTACCAGGTAGTTTTTTTAGATACCCCGGGAATAAACAAGGCCGGGGGCAGGATGAACGAGTTGCTTAACAGGGCGGCCATGGAAGGACTCCTGTCATCTGATGTGGTAATACTTCTAATTGATGCAAGCAGATATGCAGCTAAACCGAATCTTATCCAGAAGGAACTGAAAATTCTTCAAAACAGGATTGCAAATTTACCTAATGTTTTTGTCGCAGCAAATAAAGTTGACAGAATAAAAGATAAAAAAAATATGCTTCCTGTGTTTGATGAATTGTCAAAGCTTTTTCCGGAAAGAGATATTTTGCCTGTGTCAGCCCTACGGGGGGAAGGTTGCAGGTCACTTTTATCTAAGTCAATCCCGCTGCTTCCTGAGGGAAGTGCCCTGTATCCCGAAGATCAGATTTCCACTTTGCCTATGCGCTTTATGGCGGCAGAGATTATAAGGGAAAAGCTTTTTATACAAACCCGGCAGGAAGTCCCTTACGGTCTCGCTGTTGAGATAGAGTCATGGGAAGAGAATGATGATTTAATCAGAATTGGTGCTTTGATTTATGTGCTCAGAAGTTCCCATAAATCCATAGTCATAGGTAAAAGGGGACAGGTGTTGAAAGCAGTCGGCATGGAGGCCAGAAAAGAACTGGAAGAGCTTACGGATAAAAGAATATTTCTTGAGTCATGGGTCAAGGTAAGGCCTGGCTGGAATGAAAACCAGGGGATTTTATGCGCACTTGGCTTGGAATCTTAACACGCCCTCAGGGGTAATTTTTATGGAAAATATATATAAAGCACGCAGGCAGAAAATCAGGCAGAAGATGCATGAACATGAGCTTGATTATTTTTTAATTCAAAGTCCTGCCAACAGATATTATCTGAGCGGGTTTGAACTTTTTGATCCCCAGTGTAATGAAAGCTCAGGCTATCTCATTATTTCCCTGGATAAAACAATATTAATGACAGATCCCAGATATGTGGAAGCAGGCAAAGAATTTATTCCTGGTGAAGATATTTTTGTTTATTCCCGCAACAAACATGAGCAGATTAATGCTTTTCTGAAAAAAACAGGAGTATCCAGACTTGGATTTGAGCCTCAATGGATGAACTATGAATTTTATCGCAGTCTGAAGAAGGAGTTTGAACTTGTCCCGGTCAAGGGCCTTGTGGAAGACCTGCGCTTAATCAAGGACAATTCAGAGATAGAGCTTTTGAGAAAGTACTGCGGCCTTAACCATAAGGTTTTTCAGCTTATGGAGGATATTATTGAGCCGGGACTTACAGAAATGGAATTGGCCTGGGAGGCTGAAAAGTTGTTTCGTGAAAACGGAGCAACAGGTTTGAGTTTTTCAACCATTGTAGCAAGCGGTCCCAAGGCTGCCCTGCCCCACGCCATTCCTCAAAATGTTGCCATTAAGAATCAGGCTCCCTTACTTATTGATATGGGCTGTCGACTTGAAGATTATTGTTCTGATCAGACCAGAACTTTCTGGGTAGGTGATAAGCCTTCAGGTATTTATAAAAAAACCAGAGACCTGGTAATTGAAGCTCAGGAAAAAGCCATAAATAAAATTACCCCTGGAATACCCATTAAAGATGCTTATGATCTTGTGCAATCCTTTTTTGAAAAACATGGGGTGGCAGAGCATTTTACTCATGCCCTGGGACACGGGATCGGCCTTGAGACCCATGAGCCTCCCAGTATCGGGCCAAACACCCGGGGAGATTTCAAGCCAGGGATGGTTGTAAGTGTGGAACCTGGTCTTTATTATCCACAATGGGGAGGTGTTCGTTGGGAATATATGGTGCTGGTGACTGAAAATGGCGCGGAAATCCTGTAATGGAAAAGTTTGAATATTCACGCAGGATTTATGTTCAGATAAAAAGAAAAGACATCGCCCTGTTCAAATTTTTGCTTGAATCCCGGGATAATCTGGCTTATTTGACAGTGATTGATAAATACCGTGCAGTTGTCCAGGTAGTGTGCGGTTATGGGTTTGAGGATGGAATTGATGAATTCCTGTCTGCTGCAGGCCAGGAAATGCCCCTTAAGGTTGTATGGGAGAGTCAGCAGACAGCGGTTCATTAGTTTCCATCAGAATAGTCTATCTTTTCGGATGAAAACTCATTAGAGGACTGATCATTAAATGCAACGTCAGCCAAAAACAGAATGGGAAAGTTATGAACAAAAGAATTATTTTGGTGTTATTCTTGAGCCTTTTTTGTATGGGTATGGGAGGAACTTCCGGGCTTGGTCCGGGTGCACCTCAGACGGACAGGCTGTTTAAAGCCACTATTATTGACGAATCACAGGCAAAGTATGAGGTCCAGAACCTATCTGTGGATGGATCTACCCACCTTAAGGCCCAGGCAGGTTCAGCCGAGGCCAGTATAGATTTTGGCAAGGTCAGAACAGTGAATTTCTACCTTCAGGATGAGAAGGTTCTAGCCAAGGTTACCTTTTTAAATGGTGATGAGATGGACTTTTTTGTCCAGCCCGACATGCGGTTTCTGGGGCAGACCGATTGGGGCCAAATCAGTTTTCAGGCCCGCAATATTCGTGAGATAAGTTTCAAATAATGAATCAGCCTGTCCATTTCAGTGAAATAAGCCGGACCATGGTCACCTTTGATGACGGCAGCAAAATCTTTGAACAAGACAGCCAAGCTGACTATTTTTATATTGTACTGTCCGGGGCAGTGGAGGTATTTCGTGATGGACAGAAGGTAATGACTCTTGGTTCAGACTCTGTTCTGGGATTTGAGCCCCTTTTTTCTCCTGGGGCCCGCTATCTCTACACTGTAAAGTCTTCAGGAACGTCCAGACTGTCCAAGTATTTTTTCCCTGATATTCTGGACAGCTTGACCTCCCAGCCAGGAATAATCCATCAGATCCTCAGCTCAATGAGCATGCAGCTTAAGAACCTGTGGTCTGAAGCAGGTATCAAATCCTGTTCTGACGCGGACCTGCATTTCTTAGGTGAGATCAGGACTTATGCCCCGGGGGATCTAATTATTGCTGAAGGGGAGAATGATACTGATATTTTCAGGATTGTTTCAGCCCCAAAAGGCCTTGAAGTATCAAAGGAAGGACATAAGTTAGCTGTATTAGATACTCCAGGAGATTTTTTCGGGGAAATGGCAGCCATACTGAGTGAGAGTAGAAGTGCCAGTGTCAAATCCCTTGGGGATTCCATCATAGAGGTTTATCCTGGAGATCAGCTTCAAAATATTCTGGCAGATTATCCCCAGGTTTCCATGCGTATAGTCACTACCCTGTCAAGGCGTCTTTCTGAGACATCAAAGTCCTTAGCCATGATAAAAGAACAGTCAATTCCGTCGCAACAGGGGTAGTAAGTATTTTATAACTGTTCATGGATGCTGAAAAAATTTCGGCAGTTCTGACCACATTTTACCCACAATTCATTTATATCCATATCCTTTAATTGGGCAATTTTCTGGGCTGTAAACCCCAGCAGGGCTGGCTGATTCTCCTTTCCCCTGTAAGGTTCAGGAGCAAGGAACGGACAATCTGTTTCTATGAGCATTTTTTCAGCAGGTATTACCTGTACTGCGCTATGCAGTTCATGATTCTTTTTAAAGGTTACACTGCCTGGTATTGATATGTTCCAGCCCATGGACAGGATTTTTTCTGCCTGGTCTTTTCCCTGTCCAAAGCAATGCCAGAGCAGAGGTCGGTCTTTGAAGCCCATTTGGATAAGGATTTCAAGAGTTTCTACGAAAGCGTCCCTGGAATGAATAACAACAGGCAGATCAAGCTCTTTTGCAATTTGCAGCTGGGATTTGAAAGCTGACTTCTGGTCCTGGGGAGTGCTGTGCTTATAATAAAAATCAAGGCCGGTTTCTCCAATTCCCTTGATTTTTATATCATTCTGGGCAGCACTATGTATGCCCTCAGCAGTATCAGAAGTAAAACCTCCTGCTTCATGCGGGTGGACACCCAGGATAAAGAAAACATGATTGTGCTCATGAAACAGATCTCTTTGTTTCAAGTATATTTCTGTTCCCATGAATACATTAATCAGGGTGGAAACCCCGCATGCCCGGGCCTTTTTCAAAACGTCATTCAGTTCCTGACCCAGAGTGCCCATGTTAAGATGGGCATGACTGTCAGCTCCGCCAGGAGGCAGTCCCAGGTCTTCAGGCAAAGTCCTTGTTTTTTTTCTGCCCATTTCAACTCTTTTCCCTGACACCCTGATCCCATTGTTCAGTGGGAATGGCTTCATCTATGAGCATTACAGGTATCTCTTCTTTGATGGGATAGACCAGATTACATTTAGGGCATTTAAGCCCTTCTTCCTGTCCCATTAGTT
>PWPY01000290.1 GCA_003558575.1 Desulfonatronovibrio sp. | reverse complement strand
TTACTGCTCTGGAAAACGTCTGCCTGCCCTTGGTTTACCGGGGTATCAGGGAAAAAGAGCAAAAGGAAAAAGCCAGGAAAAATCTGGCCCTGGTGGATATGGACGAGCGAAGACAACATAAGCCTTCAGAGCTTTCAGGGGGACAGCAGCAACGGGTGGCCATAGCCAGGGCTCTTTGCGGCGATCCTGCCATTATCCTTGCAGATGAGCCAACCGGTGCTCTGGACACAAAGGTCGGCCAGGACATTATGGATCTTTTTCTTGAGCTGAATTCTAAAAAAAATATGACTGTTATCATTATAACTCATGATCCCAAAATTGCTGCCCAGTGTGACCGCAAGGTGCATATGCAGGACGGAGTAATCAAAAGCCGAACAGGGAGTGCATTATGATGCTCCGGGCCAATATCAAAGAAGCATTGCGCAGTCTGGCTTCTTCCAAGCAGAGAACAGCACTGGCCCTGCTGGGTATTGTCATCGGAATTGGCTCGGTTATTGCCCTTGTCTCCACTGGGACTATTGTCCAGCGTGAAAGTATGAAACAGTTTCTGGAAATGGGCACTGATGTTCTGAGTATCCAGCAGGAATGGAGCAGAAGAGACTCCGGCCAGGAGCAGGGTTTCAGGTTAGATGAAGCTATGGATCTGCCCTATGCAAACCAGGCAGTAACCGATGTTGCACCATATATTTCTATACATGGAAGCGCGCGTTACCAGGGAGAGCGGATGGATGTTCCAGCTGTTGGAGTGACCGGATCATTCATAACCATTAACCAGTTGAATCTAATTAGTGGAAGATTCATATCCGATCTTGACTACCTGATGTATCAGGCAGTTCTCAGCGGAGGCCTGGCCAGCAAGCTTAAGGCTCTGGGATTCCAGGATCTTGTAGGCCAGGATATCTATTTTGAGGATCGTAAATTCACCATTGTGTGCGAACTTGCACCAGCCTCATTGGGTGGTATGCGGCCCTACGAGGCCTCTGAAGGATTGATGATTCCCATCTCCACAGTTAGTCGCATGAACACCCAGAACAGAATCAATAATGTCTTAGCAGTCAAAGCCGGGGATATTTCTCATAATCAGGCCGAAGCCCTTATCCAGGATTATTTTGCAGGTTTGCCCAGACCCATGAAGGTAATGGTGCGCAGTGCCGAACAGATAATCGAACACATGGAAAGACAGATGCGTATGTTTACCCTGCTTCTCGGTGCAATAGGCAGTATTTCCCTGATTGTCGGTGGGGTGGGAGTCATGAATGTCATGCTGGTTTCCGTGGCGGAACGAAGAAAGGAAATAGGCATTCGCCGGGCCCTGGGAGCTCAGAAGAATGATATCCAGGGGCAGTTTCTCATGGAGTCCATAATTCTTTCTCTGATGGGAGGGTTAATCGGCATCATTATCGGAGTTGGCGTCTCCTTTGCCATATCCTGGTTTTCCGGATGGGAATTTCAGATCATTTACGGGGCAATCTTTATTGGAGTTGGTGTTTCTGCTGCAGTAGGCGTGTTTTTTGGTTATTATCCGGCCAGACAGGCTGCTAATCTTATTCCCATTCAGGCCCTGCGTTCGGAATGAGGCTGCAGGAAATACTTTTCCGGGCCATCAGTTTCCTTTAATTATTTTTTTTGGATAAAAATAGTAAATATATTTTGTTTTTAAGCATTGTAAGAGTAAGTATATTTTGTTATTTGGAAATTATGAAAAGCAAATGCCTGCAAACTTTACCTGATGAAGTCCAAAAAATGCTTAAGGCAACAGGTAAAAATATCAAAGTGGCCAGAGCCAGGAGAAAAATGCCCAGGCGGGAATTGGCGATGAGGGCACAGATATCAGAACCTACATTGAAGACCCTGGAAGACGGCAGCCCTAAAGTGAGTATAGGAATATTCCTCAAGGTGTTATTTATTCTGGACCTGCATAAAGATTTTGAAAAACTGGCCTCGCCGGAAAGGGACAAAGAAGGCACCTATCGCGAAACAATGAGGATGCCCAAAAGAGTTCACGGCAAGAAAAGACTCGAGGACATGATATGAGGATCAGAAACAAGGCTATTGTTTATATATGGTTACCTTCTCATGGCTTTGTTTCAACAGGTGTTTTGCTGGTTGAGGAAGAGGGTGGACAGCCTTTGAGCATGAGGTTTCAATACGACAAGGAATACTTTGAGCACCCTGAAGCCATTTCTCTTGATCCTGTGGATCTTCCATTGTCTCACATGGAAAATATCATTGATTCTCCACCGGAGAAAAGAACTTTTGGGGTGATGTTTGACTGTTGTCCGGACAACTGGGGGCAAAAAATACTGTCTTTAACTGCTTCTGAGAAAAGAGTAGAGGTCAGATATTTTGACTTCATTGTTTCAGGAGGCTTTCACCGTATTGGAGCCATGGGTTTCGGTCCAGACAGAAAACATGGTCCAAGATGGGACTTCTACCCTCTGCAGGAAGACAATGACAGTCAGGCCGTTGATATTGATCTGCTGGCCAGAGCATTCAACCAATTGGAGAATCATGGTTTTCATAATGTTGACCACAATATTCGAAAATACCTGAATTCAGGGTCATCTGTAGGTGGAGCAAGGCCCAAAGCCTTGATTGAGCACAAGAATAAACCGCACATTGCAAAGTTTAAATCCCCAGACGACATTTGGGATGAACCGACAGTTGAATATGCCAGCATGACTCTGGCTGCAAAGGCTGGACTCAATGTCCCAAGTGTTTCTCTTTTAAAAACCCAAAAAGCCAACATTTTTTTAATTGAAAGGTTTGACCGGGAAAATGAGGACCGAAAGCATGTCCTGTCCGGCATGACCATGGTAGGGGCAAAGCCTGGGATCATGTTCATCAATGAAAGGCATTCATACCAGGACCTTTGTCTGACCATAGACAGGTTTGGTCATAAAGATTTTATTAAGGAGGACAAGGAAGAACTCTATAAAAGGCTTATTTGTAACATCTTGCTCAACAACGAAGACGATCATTTAAGAAATTTTGGTTTTATCTGGGATAAAGATGGGAGCAGGCTAAGCCCTTTTTATGATTTTACCCCATCCCCAAGCCCTGCCAGACATCTAATGTTGAATCTTGGAAAAAATAAAACTGAGATGTCTCTTTCCAACGCATTATCTCAGTGTGAGTATTTTGGCTTGGATAGAGAAAAAGCATTGGGAATAGCCGAGAGCATCGTCGAGGTATTCAACAGGTGGGAGGGTCACTTTGCAGACTGCCAAGTGACAGCCAGGGATTTAAGCGCCTTGAGAATGGTCTTTGACCGAAATATAAGAATTGATCTTGAATACGACCAAGATGCAAAGAAGATCATGCAGACAGGTTGAATTTTTGGGTAGAGACTTAGTAGTCGTATGCAGCGATGCGCAGAGTACAATCCTGAATGATAAAGGGCATTAGTGCTTTACTCTGCTCTTGGGACCTTGCAATTTTGACGGGGGTTTGAGGAACAGAGACAGGACTGCCGCAAAAATGCAGGCGATTCCGGCAATAGTGAATGACGTAGACCATGTAGCTATTTCTCCTGCCCCGGCTATATCTTTGAAGTAACCGGCTATCTGAGGACCGGCAATGCCGGCAATTCCAAAAGCCAGAAACATCCATCCATAATTGGCCCCCAGATTTTTGCCGCCAAAATAATCAGCAGTAATGGCAGGAAATAATGCAAAGTTTCCTCCAAAATTAAATCCAATGATTGCTGCTGCCAGGATAAAACTGCTAACAGCTGAGCCCATTTCAAAAAAGACCAGCAAAATGAACGCCTGAAAACAGCTCATGACAAATATGGACCATTTTCTGCCCAGACGATCAGAAATCCCCCCCCAGATTACCCGGCCTAACCCATTGAATATGGCGTACCAGGCCATGGCTGTGCCGGCTATGGCGGCTGCGTGAACTGGCCCTTCAACAGCATTGGCGGCCTGGAGGGCATCAATGCCAAAAAGACTTATGCTGTATATGACCATAAGACCTGCCAGGGCAGTGCTGAAAAACATAATCCACAATATGTAGAATTGCGGTTTTCCAAGCATCTGCAATGTGGAAAATTCCTGATCCATGGGTTTGATGTCATTATTTTCAGCAGACTCAGGAGGGGAATACCCTTGAGGAACATATCCCTGAGGCGGGTTCACCATTACCAGGCTGCCCAATCCTATAAATAAAAGAAATGTGGTTCCATAAATTAAAAAAACAGACTGTACGCCTGGTAGAGAAAATAAGCTTACAGTGTATAGAAGACCTCCAAACCAACTCCCAGCCATCTTGACCCAGAGGGTCGCGCCAAATCCGAAGCCTGCCACGGCAATGCCTGAGATGAGTCCTTTTTTGTCAGGAAACCATTTGATGCCCACTGAGATGGGAACAACATAGGCTAAGCCGATGCCTGATCCTCCTACAACACCAATGAAAATAAGCTGAGTCCAGAAAGTGCTGCCAAAAAGCCCCCCCAATATATAGCCTGTGCCAAGTACTAAGCCTCCAGCAAGAGCCATGGCTCTTGGACCGAACTTAGTCAGCAGCCTGCCTGTACTGATCATGCACAAGGGAACAAAGAGCAGCCCTATAGAAAAGATCCAGGCTGCCTGCTGGGCTGTGAATCCATATTCTCCACCTTGCACAGAGGGCTTAGTTAAAAGTCCGGTAAAAGCGCTCCAGGCATAGATACTCCCCAGGCAGAACTGAATAAAAATAGCACCGGCAACAACGACCCAGCGTTTGTTGCCGGTAGCCAGATAATCTTGTAAGTTGAACATAGATACGTGGAGGGTTGAAAGTGTTAAGTGTTAAGTTTCAAGCTTTAAGAAAGGCAGGCAGATAAGATCAATGTCCTGGAAAAGAACTTTTGATTGTCCAAGAGATGCCTGAATTTCAGTATTTTAGCGTGAAGTTGCTTAATTTGTCATTATCGCATGTTTGTATAGATATATCAAGCTATTTCCTGGCCTGATTGACCTGCGCAGTATGTTGTCCGAGATTTGAGGCAGGCAGATTTCTGGGTCAAAAATGTAAATAACAGTTAAGGGAAGAATTATGTTTTCAACAGAATACTTTGTCAATTATGAGCATACCTTAATAAAATGTCTTGATAATATTGGTGCAGACAGGATTTTTAAAAGGCGCAAGCTGATTATTATCAAGCCCAATCTGGTTAATGCTTCGCCTTTTCCCATCACCACCCATCCGGACATAGTAAGGGAGTTGATCAGGTACATCCGCATGCACTCCAAAGCCAGGTTAGTGATTGCCGAAGGCTGCGGAGACTGTCATCTTGAAACTCCTGAAATTTTTGCCAGGCTGGGGTATGAAGCTCTGGCCAGGGAATATGATGTAGATCTCGTGGATCTTAATCATGAGCCTGTGACGCGCCTGAAGAATCCGGAATGTCAGGTTTTTCCGGAGGTATTCCTGCCCAGGGTAGCGTTAAAGGGATTTTTGATATCCGTGCCTGTACTTAAAGCACATTCTCTGGCCAATGTTACTTTGGCCATGAAAAACATGATGGGATTGGCCCCGCCCAAGTATTACCAGCAGGGTGGAATGTGGAAAAAGGCGTTTTTTCATGAAAGAATGCACAGGTCCATATTTGAGCTTAACCTTTACCGCAAGCCGGATTTGTCCATTATTGATGCCTCAGTGGGGATGGCTGAGTATCATCTTGGTGGAAAGACCTGTGATCCGCCTGTGAACAGAATCGTGGCCGGTTTAGATCCGGTCAGGGTTGATGCCTGCGGAGCCGGGCTTCTTAGGCTTTCCTGGAAGGACATTCCTCATATAGCCATGGCAGACGGAATCCTTGGGAAAGCTGAAGATGAATCTGAGCATGTTGTCAATGACTGAAAGCTAATTTGTTGTTATAATCAAAGGAACTACATGCAGATCAGATGATTTTTCCGAGGTATTTTCAAGAGTCCACTTCAGGCTTGATGGGTCCAGACTTGCTATGGCTGCAATATCATTCACAAGTCCTTCTATATTGATTACCGGATGTCTGGCCAGGACATGGGGCAGGCCATAAGTCATATTGCAGGCCAGGCATTTGCCT
>PWPY01000136.1 GCA_003558575.1 Desulfonatronovibrio sp. | reverse complement strand
AAGTCCTTGAGCAGCCCTTCCAGGATTTTATTGGCACATCCCGCGAAATGCAACAGGTTTTCACTACCATTCAAAAAGTTGCAAAAACCGATGCAAATGTTCTCATACTTGGCGAAAACGGTACCGGCAAGGAACTTGTTGCACGAGCTCTTTACAGGAACTCTCCCAGAAAGGATGAGGTTTTCATAAGTGTCGACCTGGGCAGCATAAGTGAAACACTTTTCGAAAGTGAACTGTTCGGACATGTGAAAGGAGCCTTTACAGATGCTATTAAAGAAAAATCAGGCCGGTTTGAAATAGCCTCCGGAGGAACTCTTTTTCTTGATGAAATTGGTAACCTTTCTCTGTCAATGCAGGCTAAATTACTCACTGTAATTGAAAGAAAGGAAGTTATTAAGGTCGGGTCCAATAAACCAGTACCAATTGATATCAGGCTGATTTGTGCAACAAACAACAATATCCACCGGATGGTGGCAGATGAGAGTTTCAGGCAGGATCTTCTATACAGGATCAACACGGTTGAGATCCAACTGCCTCCGCTGAGGGACCGGACAGGTGACATTCCTGTACTTGCAGATCATTTTCTGAAAATATTCAATAAAAAATACAAAAAGAAAGTAACCCGGATCAGCAATGATGCAATGAATAAGCTTAATCAGTATCACTGGCCGGGCAATGTCAGGGAACTGCAGCATGCAATTGAAAGAGCTCTCATTATGAGTGACTCCGGCATTCTGACTGCAGAGGACTTTGTTCTATCCTCACCTCAAAGGAAGTCTGATGAACTTGAGTTGCAGACATACAATCTTGATGAGATTGAAAAAAGTGTCATCCAGAAAGTAGTTAAACAAAATCAGGGGAATATATCCCAGGCAGCTTCAGAACTCGGACTAACACGAACATCTCTGTACAGAAGAATGGAAAAATATGGTTTATAAGAGTTTCAGAATAGTAACCCTTATCAGAATCCTTCTGCTTGTAGCAAGCATATTTCTGTTTGTGTATACCATACTGCAATACAGTTTCCATATTACACCCATTCTGATAGGACTGATAATACTCTTCCAGATAGTACTTCTTTATAAATATGTTGATAAGGTAAACCGGGATCTCACAACATTTCTTGAATCAATAAGGTTTTCGGAATTCACTCTCTCTTTTCAGACACGGGGAATGGGTTCATCTTTTGATGAGCTCAACAAGGCATTCAATGATGTAATAAGAGATTTTCAAAAAGTAAGGTCAGAGAAGGAGGAGCATTTCCAGTACCTGCAGAGCATAGTACAGAATATAGATGTAAGTATACTGGCATATCAGCGCGACGGCACTGTCGAAATGGTAAACAAGTCAGCGAAAAAGCTCTTTCAGGTCAGCAGCCTGCGCAACATAAATGCACTTAATTCATTGAGTCCCGAACTTGTAACCACACTTGCTGAAATAAGTCCTGGTGAAAATAAGCTTGTAAGAGTGCAGGATCAGGATGACCTTCTTCAGCTGGCGATATATGCCACTGAACTTAAAACACATGATAAGCAGATCATTCTCTCAACAATCAAGAATATCCAGAATGTTCTTGAAGAGCAGGAAACCGAAGCATGGCAGAAACTTATAAGAGTTCTCACACATGAGATAATGAATTCCATAACCCCTATCGCTTCGCTCTCATCAACCCTCGACCTGATGCTGAAAGATATCACAGAAGGGAACAGCGACCAGAAACTTGACATGGAATCGGTGATAGAAATCCAGCAGGCCCTGCAGACCATCAACAAGAGAAGCACCGGACTGCTGCATTTTGTCAACACATACCGAAACCTGACCAGGGTACCCAAGCCTAATTTCAGGATCTTCCCCGTTAAGGAGCTGATCACCAATGTTCAGTTGCTTATGGAAGAAGAACTTCGCCAAAATGAGATCAAGCTGATAACCTCGGTTATTCCTCCTGATATAGAATTTTCAGCTGACGAACAATTGCTTGAGCAGGTACTGATAAATATGGTCAAGAATGCTGTTCAGGCATTGAATAACAGGCCGGATCCGAAAATTGTGATAAAGGCATTCATAAACAAACGCGGCAGGCTTACCATACAGGTTAAAGATAACGGACATGGCATACTCAAAGAAGTTCTTGATAAGATATTCATTCCTTTCTTTACAACAAGACCAAAAGGATCCGGAATAGGATTGAGTCTCAGCAGGCAGATAATGAGGCTGCATGGCGGTACTATCACAGCCGGTTCTGAGCCTGATGTTGGCACCACTTTTACCCTCACTTTCTGACCTGAGGTTTTATTTAAATATTTGTGTGAAATACCTCCTTTTCAATAAAAAAAAGTCAATTACCACCATGCCCGGGTATATCTCACCATGTTTGCGCAATAGCGACTTTTTACCGGTCCTGTAGCATTTCGTTGCAATATTCCGCTGGTGCTGCTCCCTCCTTTTTACAAGGTAACCCGGAATAAGTCCAAAAAACGAAAGGTGTGCCCGTAAAACCGCAAATGAGTTGGCAAAAGAGAAAGCAGCAATAAATTTTATCACAGACAACCAGTCAAACATAAGGCGGATAAATACCAGGTAAAGTTTCCCGGGAGGGAGATTCTTAACCAGCATCAGGAGGCTGTTGCGGAAGTTCCAGAATGTCTTCCTGGGATGGTACTGCGGAAGTGTCCCCCCGCCAAGATGATACACCACTGATGAAGGACAGGCTATTATTTTCTTTCCGGAATTCTTCAACCTCCAGCAGAGATCTATCTCCTCCATATGGGCAAAAAATGTTTCATCAAGTCCCCCCTCCTCTTGCCAGTGGGAGCCCCTGACCATCATACAGGCACCGGTTGCCCAGAAAACCTCCCTCAGATCATCATACTGACCTGTATCCTTTTCAAGAACATTAAAAATCCTTCCCCGGCAAAACGGATATCCCAGAATATCAATAAACCCTCCCGAAGCACCCGCATGTTCAAAATACTCCCTTCGTTTGAGGTCCTTTATTTTAGGCATGCAGGCAGCTATGGACATATCATTCTCCATAACCTGAAGTAAAGGTTCTGTCCATCCCGGGGTAACCATGACATCAGAATTAAGAAGGACATAGTACTCTGCTTTTATTGAATCCAGGGCTTTATTGTATCCACCTGCAAAACCATAATTCCGGTTAAACTCAAGCAACCTGACCTCCGGGTATTTATCCCTTAATAAATCTGTTGACCCGTCAGTGGAACCATTATCGGCCACCCAGACCTCTGTCTGCCTGGAAGAAGAGTTTTCAATCACGCTGCGCAAAAACCTCCTCAGAAAATCTACACCGTTCCAGTTTAGTATGACTACAGCAATTTTAGTCATTGTTTTACCTTCGGTTTTTTATGTTTCCAGCGCTTATGTGACCACAGCCAGTACTCAGGGTTTCTTGTTATCTGTTCCTCCAGCAGCCTCAGATGCATACCGGTAATTTCATAATCAGCGGTGGACTGCGGTTGTTCGGTTACAGGAATTATCTCAACTTCATAATAACCCCTTTTTAACTTATTAACCGAAAAAAATACCACAACCTGATTAAGACGCCTTGCTATTCTTTCAGCACCCAGCATAACAGGTGTATCCTGGTTCAGGAATCTTGTCCAGTAACCTATTTTATCCCTTGCAGGTCTTTGGTCACTCAGAAAATAAGTTACTGTGGGAACACGTTTCCTCTGGTATTCCCTTATTACCTGATAGCCACGGCGCACAGGAATAGCCTTTAAACCATATTTTTGACGGAGACTCTTCATAAACCTGTCAAAGTGACTGTTGCGCAAAGGTCTGTAAAGGGCAAGAACCGTATAATTTGTATACAAAGGAAGTCCCGAAAACCATTCCCAGTTACCATAATGCCCGAAAACGGATATCACGCTCCTCCCCTTCAAAAAATAATTCTCAAGTATTTCCGGATTTTTCCAGACACATCGTCGGCTGATCTGTTCTTTGCTCATATTCACAGCGGCAAAAGACTCAATTAAAGAATCGCACATATGCTGATAGAACGCTCTGGCAATTTTTCTGATCTCTTTATCTGTCTTTTCAGGGAAAGAGTTGTGCAGGTTATTAAATACCACTTTTTTTCTGTAACCCGGAAAATAGAAAGATAATATGAAGAACAGATCTGAGAGCAGATAGAGAATATTTAAAGGCAGTCTGAGCAATGGCCACGACAGACCATAAAAAATATAAAACCCGGCAAAATGGGTTATTGATCTGAAATTTATCATAACATATTCCTTTTCAGTTTCCACCTGCGGTGCGACCATAGCCAGTATTCAGGCTTTTCTCTGATCTGCTGCTCCAGAAAGGCAACATGGGTCTTTGTTATTTCATAATCAACTGTTTCTGAGGCATTATCAAAAAGAGGAATTAAATCAAACTCATAGTAACCCCTGCGGGTCTTTTTCATTTTGAAAAATATTACCGCCATATCCATTTTCTTTGCAATACGTTCCACTCCGCTGTATACAGGAGTATCCTGATTAAAAAAATCAACCCAGAAAATATATTTTTCCATAGGTGGGGTCTGGTCAGCTATAAACGCTGTAATTGAGGGAACTCCCAGCTTATCATATTCAAAAATCTTTCTTATTACCATTTTCATGGGAACAGGTTCTACACCAAAACGGGACCGTACTGCCAGCAAAAGTCTGTCAAAAATCTTGTTTTTCAATGGCCTGTATATAGTGATGCATTTATATTGGGTTATTAAAGGAAACCCGCACAACCATTCCCAGTTACCGTAATGGCCAAATACAGCAGCAACATTCTTTCCGCGATCAAAGTATTTCTGGATAAGTTCAGGATTATTATACCTGACTCTCATGCTTATCTCCTTCTCCCCCATTCCCGGTAAATATAAACCTTCAACAATGAGATCGCTAAGATGCCTGTAATATTTTTTGGCTATATTCCGGATTTCGGATGCACTTTTTTCAGGAAATGAATTCCTCAGGTTTTCATTTACAACCTGCCGTCTGTACCTGATTACATGGTAAATCAAATAACAGATAAGGTCTGAAATAAAATACAATACGCCAAGAGGTAACAGTCCGGCTAATCTGATAAGGAAATATACAATCCTGTAAACTATATTACTCATTTAGGGGACAAAAGTACAAATTAGTCCGTCTTCATGCATTGCTGCACCATTGAAAGGAATTCGCCAAAAAGAATACCATTTGTTGCAATAAGTTCGCCGCCAAAAAGAAAATCATCACCTCCATTAAAATCACTTAATCTCCCTCCAGCCTGGCGAACAATAAATGCTCCGGCAGCAACATCCCAGGAACTGAGTCCTTGCTCATAAAATGCATCAAACCTCCCACACGCAACATAAGCCAGATCTACCGCAGCCGACCCTAACCTGCGCAGTCCGTGAGAATTCTCCATAAAAAACCTGAATGTAGACATGTAAGGATCCATATGCGAAAAATCGGTATAGGGGAATCCGGTAGCAATCAGAGAATCTCTTACATGCCGGGTATCACTTACAGAGATTTTCGTGTCATTCATGTAAGCAGGTGCTCCCTCCCATGAATAAAAACATTCACCAAGGTTTATCTCGTAGACGACCCCAACTATTACCTTTTTCCCGTCAGCCAGTCCTATACTAACTGAAAAAGGAGGAAGACCGTGAATAAAGTTGGTGGTGCCATCCAAAGGATCAATAATCCAGTTTAAGCCTTCCATGTTTTTCTCCCCTGTACCCTCCTCTGCAATGAATCCGGCATCAGGTACAATTCTGCCCAGTTCTTTTACAAGGATCTCCTCCGCCTGCTTATCAACATATGAAACATAATCATGAAAACCCTTTGACTCTATCATAGAAGATGAAAAAGACAATCTCTCATTCCTTATATAATCCCCGGTTTGCTTTGCAATAACAATTACCTGCCGGCAAATCTTTTCAAGGTCCATTTGTAATAATTTTGAGTTAAACCATAATACATCTACATTTATCCTGTAAAAAGCCAGAATTTTGTTTTGAGAATTAACAAAATTATGACTTACAGGATGAACCGCTGCGCTTTCCCATAAAATTTTTTCATGCGTCTGTGTGTAATTTT
>PWPY01000241.1 GCA_003558575.1 Desulfonatronovibrio sp. | reverse complement strand
CTTCTTCCTGGATGGAATAAATGTAGCGTCCCACTTCATTGGTAGCGTTCATGGTTTTTTCAGCAAGTTTGCGTACTTCATCGGCAACCACAGCAAAACCCCGTCCTGCATCACCGGCTCTGGCCGCTTCTATTGCCGCATTAAGGGCCAGGAGATTGGTCTGGTCGGCAATATCTTCGATAACAGTCATTATCTTGCCGATACCTTCGGCCTGTTCACCCAGGGCAGTTATCTGCTTTTTTAGCCCAAGGGCGTTGCGCTGGACATCAGCAATGGCTTTGACTGCGCTCTGAACAGTATCCGCACCTTCCTGTGCAGTGTTTTTGGCCTGTTCCGATGCTTAAGCTGATTGTGAAGCGTTTTTGGCTACCTCCAGCACTGTGGCATTCATCTCTTCCATGGAGGTTGCTGTGGAATCAGTCATGTTTTTCTGTTCTTCAGCTCCGCGACTGGCCTGTTCAACCTGGGCTGATAATTGTTCTGAAGCAGATGAAACCTGTTCGGCTACTCCATCGGCTTTTTGAGCAGATGCCTCAATCATTTTATTCTTTTGTTCAATTTCACGTTGCTGGTTTTTAACATCTGTGAGGTCTGTATAAAGGACAAACGCCCCAATAAGTTGCTGGTCAAGATCATAAAGGGGAGCAGCGTCAATTTTTACGTAAATCTTTTTATTCTTTTTATTGATGAGCTCCACTTCCTGGCCAAGGATTGGTTTGCGAGCTTCAAGTACTTTGTCAGTTATGGTTTCCCGTTCATCTCCGTAAACAAGCATTGAAGGAGGTTTGTTTACGAAATCTTCCTTGTTATCCTGCCCCAGGAGTTTCATTACAGCATCATTTATAAATGATATTCTGCCATTGGTATCACAGACAAAGCAGGGAGTGGTCATGCTGTCCAGGATACCCTTGGAAAATCCCAGCTCTTTCTTGAGATTGCCGACCATAACTTCAAGGTGACTGGACAGACTTCCAAGTTCATCCTTTTTGTCGATTTTAAAGTCAGCAGAGAAATCACCCTGGGAAACCTTTTGTGTTGCTCTGTCGATCTTGGTTACTGGGTTGAATATTTCCCGGCGCATAAAGGCATAAACACTTAGAATAAGAATAATTATGCCAGCTAATATCATCAAACTGGTATAAAGGGCATTCTCCCGCATAATGGTCATGGTCTGGGAAATATCCTGGACAACTACCATTTTCCCGAGAATTGGCTGGGATGAACCATGGCAATGATAACATGCTGGTTCGTTGGGTACTGAACTTACACTTACAAACAGATCTCTGCCGGCCATCCTGAAAAAACCGCTTTCACTGATGTCAGATTCAAGGGCTCTTTCTCCTATCTGTTGAATCTCATAATGATCCACAGATTGATTGAAATCTTTGCGAATCACATCCAATTCAGTGCTGTAGGTGATATTGCCTCTGAAGTCAGTAAGATAAGCTGCTGTTTCGTCATATCGTTGAGAAAGACGGGCAAATTCATCTCGCGTGCCCTGATCATCACCAATGACCATTGGACGCTCAATGGTTGTTTTGAGCAGATCTGTAAATCTGCTTACTTCTTGAGAAACCTGGTCTTCTGTCAGGTTTTTCTGCCACATGAGCATGACAAATATTATGAGAGAGAAAATAATAAGGGAAATGAGAGAAATGCTGAGTCCAATTTTATAACCGATATTTCTGGAGATCTTGTCAAACATATTTGCCTCCTGGAGCTAATGGGCGCCGCTGTAAATTAATGGTCTGAATCCAAAGGCCTCATTACGCTCTTCGGTGTGACAAACAAGACAGTCTTCAATTATGGGAAGCCGTTCAATGGCATCAGGAAAACCTCCTGTATCAACATGTTCCCTTCCCGGGCCATGACAGGTTTCACATCCTACGTCAGCCAATTCCGGTGTCTGTTCAAAAGAAATAAATCCACCCTGGTTATACCCGGTGGTGTGACACTGATAACATCCTTTAAGCTCTTCATCTGTCAGTTTTGGGGCCATGACAGAAATACTTTCCCAGGAATTGGCTTTTTGGGAATAATTCATGAAATTTTCATACTCATAGAAATGGCACTGACCACATGCTTCAGATCCGATGTAGCTGCCTGTAGCCTGAGCCTGATACGCGGTCACAGCCACGTATATGAATAAAATTAGTACTATTGGCAAAAAACACTTTTTTAACATTATTTCCCTCCTGAATAATGCATGGCATCCAACCGTCATACTTCTGTATATATAAGGCTATCGTAATTATTTAACAAACCTTAAGGTAAAAATGCTTCCCTGGTGATTTTCTGTTTTTGCAAATCTACGGCTAAGCCCGTCAGATAAGGAACAATGGCTAAAAAAATAGTAAATGCCTTATTAAATCAAATAATGATCAGTATGCAAGTTAAGCACTTAAATCTTAAAGGTTATTGTTGTATAACTGGAGCATCTTTGTGAAGTGCTTCACATAGAGGTGCTAATTTGTCAATAACTATTGAACTATATTTTCAATACTCTGAAATATACAGTGAGCTCTTGACTGGCATGATTTTGGACTTAATATTTTTTAAATTAAAATTACGGAGGTGATAGTCATGGTAATCGATTTCAGCAGTTTTTATAATTTGCCAAGACAGTTGGACAAGTTTTTTGACGATGCCTGGAGGCCGTCTATGATCAGTCAGCGAAGAAATGCCTATCCTCCTGTAAATATCAGTGAGGATAAATCCAGAATTTATGTTTATTCAGAAATTCCGGGTGTGGACATTGAGGATGTGGATATTACCCTGAGCGATGGAAGTCTGGTTATAAAGGGTAACAGGAAACACGGTAAAGGTAGCTATTACAGGCAGGAACGTCCAGCTGGCCTGTTTCAGAGGGTGGTAAATCTTAATGTTGCTATTAATCCTGATGGAGTAACAGCTAAGATGAAAGATGGGGTTTTAGAGATTGTAATCCCCAAGGCAGATGAAGCTATGCCCAGAAAAATCAGCATTAAGGCTGAGTAGGAGGTGATATCATGACCACGAGTGAAGTTAGAAGTGACATAAAAGGAAAACTTCCCCGTTTTTCACCAAATACAGATATTATTGAAAAGGAAGACGGGTTTCATATTTATATGGATATGCCGGGAGTTGACAGGGAAGATCTAATTATTGATCTTAAGGAAAATGATCTTGAGATAAGTGCCAGGGCACAATATCCGCGAATGGAAGGTGTAAGCAATGTTCATCTGGAATTTGGTGATTGTGAATATTCCAGGAGTTTCACCATTTCAGATGTGGTTGAGCGCGAAAATATAAAGGCTAACCTGAAAAATGGTGTTCTGGAGATGTTTTTGCCCAAGGCTGAAAAAGCCAAACCAAGGAAAATAGAGATCCAGGCAGGTTGATACTTCCTCATGCCAGGGAAATATCTCATGCTTAACAAGTATAAAACATAAATAGTGAGTAAGTCTTTATTAAAAAAACAGATTTTGGAGATTACATATTCAGGAGGTGAACTGTTATGTTGCAAAAATGGTTGCCATCAAATCGGGAAGCAAGGTTGCGTCGCCGGGATGATCCTGAAAATATGCTGGATGTATTTGAAGAGATGTGGGCCAGGCCATTTAGAGGTTTTGAGGATTTCTCCACAGTATTTACTCCTTCTGTGGAAATAAGTGAAAAGGAAGACGAGGTTATTGTTAAGGCTGAAATCCCTGGACTGGACCATCAGGATATTGATGTAAGTGTTGAAAATAACAGCCTGATTTTAAGGGGTGATAAGAAGCGCGAGAAAAAAGAGGAAAAAGAAAACTATGTTCATATGGAATGTTCATATGGAAGCTTTAACCGAGTTATTCCCTTAAGGGTTGGAGTTGATCGGGAAAAGGTGACAGCTTCTTACAAGAAAGGTATTCTTACCGTTAGATTGCCTAAATCAGAAACCAGCAAATCAAAGAAGATCGCCATTGAAAAATAACAGAGCATACCTAACCAAGATATGCCAAAAATAAAAAGGCCGGGAATATTCCCGGCCTTTTTATTTGAAAATCTGAAATTATTTTTTGAACATGGAGCCAATATCAGTAATTTTTCCTCCATCCTTACCAGTTAGATTGCCAAGGTTTTTAAGATCACTGGCGCTTGAAATGGTCAGATTGCTTGATGCTTCAAGATACTTGTTCTTGAGATCCTCAGGGAGGTTTTTGTAGGTATAAATGATGTGCTTTGCCTCGATTTCTCCTGTAAGATCATTATCAATGGGGTAGCCAAAAGGCAGCAACATCATCTGAACCCCGCCCTGCTGGGTTGGTACCATCTGCAGTGTTGCCAGATCCGTTAATTTGTTTTCCTTTTCATCCCATTTTCCAAGGACCATATCTCCGGTAACTATTTTAACCAGTCTGATATCATAAGCCATAATGTTATACTCCTTAACTGTTTTTGAAATAAGGGGACACAAGCCCCGCATATATTGTGGTAATATCAAACTATTGAACTTAATTACTTAATCATATACTGTCAAGAAGAGTGCCCATGGCTGTTTTCAAGCTGTTTACGGTACATGCAGGGTTAGTCGGAGGAATGATTATGAATGGCCTGGATATATTTTTTGTTGTGGTATTGGGTTTTTTTCTGTTCCGGGGTGTATTCCGAGGCCTCATCCTCGAGATATCCTCCATTGTCGGGCTTATAGCCGGGTTTATGGTTTCCAATAGATACTACATGGAGCTTCAGCCCGTAGCCAACAGAGTGATTTCCAATCCTGAATGGGCTCAAGTAGCAGCTTATCTTGGTATTTTTATCAGTGTCATGTTTGTAGTGGCACTATTTTCTGTTTTTCTGAAAAAGCTGCTCAAACTTATCATGTTAGGGTGGCTTGATAGAATTGGAGGCGGTCTCCTCGGGTTAATCAAGGCTGGCCTTATATGTAGCCTGCCCCTTCTTGTGATGACGGTTTTTCTTCCTGAGGAAGATGAACTCATTACTACTTCCAAGATTTCACCATATGTCCATACCATGAGCCAGAACCTTGCCCGTTATCTCCCGGAAGAACTTAAGGATAAATTTATGGATAAGGCCTCAAATGCCCGCTCATTCTGGGAAGATGGGTGGGATGAATTGATTGGATCAAAAAAGGAAAATGAAAATAATGAATAAAGAAATTGAAATGGATAGACTGATTAGGGTTATAGATAAATTGTTGGGTCCTGAAGGATGCCCGTGGGACAGGGAACAGACTCCGGATTCGCTGTGTGATTATTTGATAGAAGAATGTTTTGAGCTGGTAAGTGCCATTCGTTCTAAAGATACTGAAGAAATTAAAGAAGAGATGGGAGATGTTTTTTTCCTTGTCCTTTTTATTGCTCATTTATATGGGAAGAGCTTTTCTTTGAATGACGTCTGGAACAAAGGCGCGGATAAGATGATTCTCAGGCATCCACATGTTTTTGAAGACAGGGAGTTTGAAACCAGAGAAGAACTAATGCAGAACTGGGAAAAGGTGAAAAAAGAGGAAAAATCAGGAAAAAATGATTCACCTTTTGCTTCCATTCCCAGAAACCTGCCTCCTCTTCTTATGGCGTACCGTATAAATTCCAAGGCTGCCAGGACAGGATTCACCTGGGGCGGGAATGAAGATGTTGAAGATAAACTCAGAGAAGAATGGCAGGAGTTTGTAGATGCCAGAAATTCAGGAAACCTTGAGAAAGCAGAGGAGGAGTTTGGAGATTATCTGTTTACCTTAGTTGAATATGGCCGCAGAAATAAAATCAAGTCAAATACAGCCTTGTCTATTGCCAATAGTAAGTTCTTAGACAGGGTTGAAAAAATGGAGTCCCTGGCCCGGTCAAGAAATCAGAATATTTCTGAACTGGATATGAAAAACCTTGATGCCTTGTGGGATGAGGTCAAGTCAGGTGAGTAGTTACTTAGAAGCGCTCCACCCGGGCATGCCCGGGATCAAACCGATAAGTAATTTTTAATTTGCCTCAAGCTGAGATTGCCGCGCTCAAAGACTCGCTCGCAATGACAACTAATATGTCACAGATGAAGTTACGCAAAACCTGTCATTGCGAGGGAGCCTAAGCGACCGAAGCAATCTGTATGGCAAAACCGTAAAGTCCTGGTTTTAT
>PWPY01000113.1 GCA_003558575.1 Desulfonatronovibrio sp. | reverse complement strand
CATCAAATGGAAAAGATCACTAACTGATGTGAAGAGACTAACTAAAACTCAGGCGGATTTATTAGACAGTGCTGCCAGGTCTGTGCAGTCAGGGGGCAGGATTGTGTATATAACATGTACAATTGGCAAAAAAGAAAATCAAACACAGGTGAACGACTTTCTTTACAAGTATAAAAATTTTTCTCTGGAAAAAAAGTATCAAACAGACCTGAAACAAGGCCTTAATGAGTTTTTTTTCGGGGTGGTCCTTAAAAAGAATTAACAATATTAATATCTAAATGGTAAATGCTGATATAAGGATATAATGAAAGAGTTATTGCCATATCTTCCAAAGCCCAGCCATTATCTGGGGAATGAAATTAATTCTGTTCACAAGAGCATGGACGCTGTGTCTGTCAGAATCGGTCTGGCCTTTCCAGATATGTACGAAGTTGGTATGTCTTACCTGGGCCAGAAGATTCTTTATAAGCAGCTCAATGATCAGCCTGACTTTTCAGCGGAGAGGATATTCGCCCCATCTATAGAAGCAGCTCAAATAATCAGGAAGCACGGTGAAACACTTTGTACTCTTGAGTCAGATACTCCTCTGAAAGATCTGGATATTCTGGCGTTCAGCCTGACCCATGAACTGTGTTACACCAATATCCTGTATATGCTGGATCTGGCTCAAATACCATTTTATGCCAGGAATAGAAAAGGTCAGTGGCCATTGGTAATCGCCGGAGGTGGAGCGGTATTTAATGCTGAACCTGTGGCTGATTTTTTTGATCTTATGGTTCTTGGTGACGGAGAAAATGCCCTGATTTACATTGCCGAGGCTGTCCGCCATGCAAAAACTTCAGGTCAGAGCAAAGACGATCTTTTGTTCAGGCTTAAGGGGCTTCCAGGTATCTACATTCCTTCGTATTTCATCCCGGAAGGTCAGGGCGGCCTTAAGGCAGAATATGAAGATTATAAGAAAGCTTTTAAAGCAGTTGTCCATGATTTAAATGATGTGAATTTTCCCACAGACCAGGTTCTTCCGCATGGTAAAATAATACATGATCGTTTCAGCGTGGAAATTGCCAGGGGCTGTACCCGGGGTTGTCGATTTTGTCAGGCTGGAAGTATCTATCGTCCGGTGAGGGAAAGAAGGGTTTCCAGGGTAGTGGATATTATTAACCAGGGATTGAAGGAAACAGGGATTGAAGAACTATCTTTTCTGTCTTTGAGCACTGGAGACTTTTCTGCTTTAGAAGCGTTGTTTCAGCAAAGTTTTACACGCTGTCAAAGTGAGCAGGTGGCCATTTCTCTGCCTTCTCTGCGGGTTGGTTCTGTCAATGAAAATCTTATGGAGCTCATAGCCCGTATCAGGCATACCCATGCCACTTTGGCCCCGGAAGCTGGAACCCAGCGTTTGCGAGATGTCATTAACAAAGGCATTAGTGAAGATGAACTTCTGGATCATACAGAAAAGTTGTTTCGTCTGGGCTGGAGCGGGGTTAAGCTGTATTTTATGATCGGGCTTCCCACTGAGACTATGGAGGATATGGATGGTATAAAAGATTTATGCCTGAAGGTTCTTGAAACAGGGAAAAGAGCTGGGAAGCGTCTGCAGGTGACTGCTTCCATCTCTCCTTTTGTGCCCAAATCCCACACTCCTTTTCAATGGGAAAGGCAGGCCGGGATAGAAGAGGTCAGAGAAAAGATAGGATACCTAATAGATTTATTCAGAAGGCATAAAAAACTCAATCTTAAATGGCATGACCCGGAAATGAGTCTTCTGGAAGGTATTTTTTCCCGAGGAGGGCGCGAACTTTCTTCTGTAGTAGAAAAGGCTTATCATAGAAATCAGATATTTACCAGTTGGACAGACCATTTCAGACTTGAACCCTGGATGGATATTCTTGAAGAATCTGGTCTTAAGGCCAATGAATACCTGCGGTCTAGACAGGATGCAGAAATATTGCCCTGGGACCATCTTGATTGCGGTGTCAGCAAAAAGTATCTCCTTACTGAAAGGACAAGGGCTTTTGAAGAAAAAATTACTGCAGACTGCAGGTATCAAACCTGTCGCAGATGCGGTATCTGCGATAAAAATGGATCTGCATCCAGGCTTCCAGACTCCAAAAATAGAAAGATTGATAATATCCTTAATCAGAAGCACAGGGATCAGGATGACACCATTTGTCAGGAGGAGCTCAATCAAAGTGATCTTACCTCCAAAAGTCATCATTACCGGGTATGGTATGAAAAAAAAGGACTTAGCATATACTTGAGTCAGTTAGAGCTTCAGTCTATTTTTGAAAGAGCTATGCGCAGAAGTTCCTGGCCTTTGACATTTTCTAAGGGATTTCGACCAACTCCGGTGATTTCTTTTGGTCAGGCATTGCCTGTGGGGGTTGCCAGCATGGCTGAATGGTTTAATGTCTATGTAAGAGAGTCCATGACTTCTGATGAGATGGTGAAGGGAATGAACCGTAACCTTCCTTCAGGCCTTAAGATTTTCAAGGTGGAAAATCTGAGTCTTGGCCGCAAGCAGGTTCAGGCAAGTTCAGAAAAGTTTGCTATTGACTTTAATGTTAGACAGGATGAACTGGAAAAATTGAAGATGATATGGGAAAAATTTATCGCCAGTAAGGAATATATTGTTGAAAAGCAGGGAAAGAAAAGGCTTGCAATTAAAGATTTACGTCCTCTCATAGCTGATTATTTCTGGGATAAAAACCAGCTGAAACTTACTCTGTCCTGGGAAAAAGATTACTTAAGTCCTGTGTTTGTAGTTCAGAGTATATTTAAAGATCTGGCTTCGGAAAAGTTCATGATTACCAAGTTGAGTCAGATTATGAGATAATATGAGATAAAGGGTGAAACAATCATGAATCCAGAGGATAGTCAAAAAAGGGACCGCAGCAGACGGTCCCTTTTATATTTTTATGAACAGGAGTTTTTTTGAATTTTTACACCAAGAATGGGCCATATTTCATCAATATTGCCCACATAACGGACTTCTATGTTTTTTCTCAATTCTGCCGGGATGTCTTCAAAGTCTCTTTTGTTGGAATCTGGTATGATTACTGTTTTGATGTCTGAACCCACTGCGGCCAGTATCTTTTCCTTGATTCCGCCGACAGGGAGAATTCTTCCCCTGAGAGTTATTTCCCCGGTCATACTCAAATCATTGGGCAATGGTTTGTTAGACAGTGAAGAAACAAGGGCGGAAACCATGGTTATACCTGCTGACGGTCCGTCTTTGGGCGTTGCCCCTGCAGGGACATGGATATGGATATCCCTCTTGTCTATAAGTTCTTCATCTATTCCAAGCTGAAGAGATCTACTTTTGGCATAGCTTAATGCGGCCTGAGCACTTTCCTTCATTACATCGCCCATCTGACCTGTCAGGATGAGTTTGCCTTTGCCGGGCATAAGGCTAACTTCAACATGAAGTATTTCACCGCCATAAGGTGTCCACGCAAGGCCTGTAGCTACTCCAGCCGGGAGCTCCTTATCTCTGTCTTCTTTCTGGAACTTGGGAATTCCAAGCATTTTGCCGACACTCTGCTTGGTGACCTTGAAGGGCCCTTTTTCCCCTTCTGCCACCTGACGGGCTATTTTCCTGCATAAAGAACCGATTTCTCGTTCCAGATTGCGCAGTCCTGCCTCCCTGGTATAGTTCTGGATGATTTCCTTAAGGACGGCATCAGTTAACTGAACCTTCTGTTTGTCCAGCCCATTTTCAGATATCTGTCTGGGTAAAAGGTACTTTTTGGCGATTTTTGTCTTTTCCTGAAGTGTGTAACCAGGTATCCGGATGACCTCCATTCTGTCCAAAAGGGCAGAAGGAATGGTATCAAGGATATTGGCAGTACAGACGAACATTGCCTTGGAAAGGTCATAGGGTACATTCAGGTAATGATCAGTAAATGAATGGTTTTGTTCAGGGTCAAGGACTTCTAACAGGGCTGAAGAAGGATCGCCTCTGAAGTCAGTTCCCACTTTGTCTATTTCATCCAACATGAATACAGGATTCACTGAACCTGCTTCCTTCATCCCCTGAATGATCCTTCCGGGCATGGAACCGATATAGGTTCTTCTGTGTCCTCTGATTTCAGCCTCATCTCTCATTCCTCCAAGAGACATGCGAACAAATTTACGGTTCAGGGAACGGGCTATGGACTGTCCAAGGGAGGTTTTGCCCACACCTGGAGGGCCGACAAAGCAGAGAATAGGGCCTTTCATTTTGGGGTTGAGTTTTCTTACGCTTAAATATTCTAAAATTCTTTCTTTAACCTTTTCTAAGTCATAGTGGTCCTGGTTGAGTATTTTTTCGGCTTTTTTGATTTCAAGCTGATCTCTGGTTTTCTTTTTCCAGGGTATATCTGTCAACCATTCCAAGTATGTCCTGATAACAGTGGATTCAGCAGAATCAGGGTGCATGTTTTCTAATCTTTGAAGTTGCTTTTTGGCTTCCTTCATGACTTTGGCAGGAATTCCGGCTTTTTTCAGAGATGTTTTCAGCTGCTCAAGGTCATCGCCGCCCTCTGTTACGTCGCCAAGCTCTTTGCGGATGGCCTTTAGCTGTTCACGCAGGAAATATTCGCGTTGGGCCTTGTCCATACCTTCTTTAGCCATGTTCTGGATTTTGGCCTGCATTGAAGCCACTTCAACTTCTTTAACGAGCTGTTCGTTAACCATTTTCAGACGCAGAAGCGGATCATTACATTCGAGTATTTTCTGGGCTTCAGCCGGTTTCATGCGCAGGTTGGATGCCACAAGATCGGCCAATCTTCCAGGATCATCCACTGAATTGAGTACAGCCATGATTTCAGCAGCATCAATTCCGCGAAGCCCAAGTATTTTTTCACTCTGTTCCCTGGATGCCCTTAAAAGGGCCTCAGATTCTGATGTGGGGTCACTGAACTCTCTGTCCTTGAGCATTTCCACTTCAACAATGTCAAAAGGCTCATTCTGGACAAATTTTTTAATCTTAGCTTTGCCAATGCCTTGAACCAGAACCTTGAGTCTGCCGTCAGGCATTTTGAGCATGCGCATAATAAGGCCAACGGTTCCAACTTTGTAAACATCATCAGGACCTGGATCTTCTACCTGCTCATCTTTCTGGGCACTAATGAGCATGTATCTGTTTTTATTGAGGGCAGAATCAATGGCCTGGACACTTTTATCTCTGCCAACAAAAAGAGGCAGAATCATGTAGTTGAATACAACAATATCTCTAACCGGAAGAAGGGGGAGGGTTGAGGGTATATCAAGTTCATTTTCGCTGGTGTCCTTAGAACTGATATTTTCTGGTTGTTTTTTGGACTCATCATTTTGGGGAGCTGTTTTTTTAATATCTTCACTCATAGGATACTCCTGGTAATTTAGTGGCCTGATTAGATGCTCAGGCTGATAAATGTGACTGCGGGCTTTGGATAGCATCCAAAGCCCGCAGTCACTGTGATAAAACTGTGTGTCAGTCAGTAATATTAAGTCCTGTCCAGTGATAGTCAACAAATTTATCAGGCCGATAAGACATCAATAAATTGAAAGAAGTATGCTCCCCTTTCTGTCTGACCTGGGTACAGTCATTTTTTATCGAATTTCAAAAATGGAATACTCTTTGTCATAGTCCATATCTTCACATTCAATATTTTTTACTTCACTCATGGAAGATCCCTGAATCAGACGTTTTTTAAATTCAACCATATTTTCATCTGTTCCCTGAGCCAGAACTTCAACCCGTCCTTCGCTGATATTTCTTACCCAGCCCTTAATCCCGAGGCTGTCAGCCTGTTCCTTGGTCCATGCCCTGAAATAGACGCCTTGAACTTTTCCACTTATTACACATCGCATCGACTTCATTTGAACCTCCTTGTTTATAAGTATCCATGTTCCTGAAAGCTGAAATGGCTTTCATCGGCAATAATTATATGATCAAGGATCCGTATCCCCATATCTACAGCAATACGCTTGATTTTGGTTGTCAGCTCGCGATCCTGCAGAGAAGGGTCAGGATCTCCTCCAGGATGATTGTGAACAAGAATAATGCCGCTTGCCCGAAGTTCCAAAGTTCTGGCGATTATTTCCCTGGGGAAAACCGGAGCTTGGTCAACTGTACCTTTACTCATTTTTTCAAAGGCAACAAGTCTGTTTTTG
>PWPY01000040.1 GCA_003558575.1 Desulfonatronovibrio sp. | reverse complement strand
GATTATATAAAAAATGCCAGGAAAGTATATTTTGTGGAGTCCAATGCTAATGGGCAGCTGGCCAGACTGATTGAGTCAGAGATAAAGGATATTTCCAGCGACTACATCCTGAGGTATGACGGATTGCCCTTAGATGCGGAATACATTCTTGAAAGGATTCAGGATAATTAAAAATCAACAACAACCACCGCAACTCTAAGATAAATGGAGAGTTAATATGGTTTCAATAGAAGATTATGGAGATTTTGAAACAGCATGGTGTCCAGGGTGTGGGAATCACTCAATTTTAAAAGCTGTTAAACAGGCCCTGACAACCCTTGAATTAGAACCCCATGAATCAATTTTTGTGTCTGGGATTGGTCAGGCAGCCAAGTCCCCGCATTATCTGAAAACCAATGTTTTCAACGGGCTGCATGGAAGGGCTCTCCCGGCAGCTACAGGGATAAAACTGGCCAATCCCAAAGCAAATGTTATAGCTCAAAGTGGTGATGGCTGTAACTACGGAGAGGGAGGCAATCATTTCCTGGCTGCTATTCGTCGAAATATTAATATTACCCTTCTGGCACATGATAATCAGATATATGGTCTGACCAAGGGGCAGTCCAGCCCTACCACCGCTACCGGACATACTACCAAGGCCCAGCCTGGTGGTAATCCTTCAAGGTCATTTAATCCAGTTGCAGTAGCTGTTTCCATGAAGGCCAATTTTGTGGCCAGGGGATTTTCCGGGATGGTTGATCATTTATCTGAGCTTATTGTTCAGGCAGTAAAACATCCGGGATTCAGCCTTGTAGATATCCTTCAGCCTTGTGTGACCTTTAATAAAGTTAATACCTTTGCCTGGTACAAAGATCGCTGTTACCAGCCTGAGGAACATGATCCCCAAAACTGGGAAAAGGCCATGTCAATGGCAATTCAATGGGGGGACAAGATCCCTGTGGGCGTAATTTATAAGGGTACTGCAAAGCCTTTTGAAGAAATGCTTCCCCACCCTACGGGAGAGCCCCTTTACCAGAATAGAGTGGATATGAATAAGGTCAAAGAAGTAATGGATGCCTTTGCCTGATTTTGGCACTTTTGGATAATTTTCTTGACTTCATTTTTTTTACCTTTAAAAGACAACGGTCGGGCTTGTGCTTAAAGTCCTGCAAGTCCGGCCAACTGTTGGATAAGGACTTTTAAAACACTCAGTAAGAGCCAATCCGGCTTTTTTTATGTTGAAAACTTCCTGTGGCGTCCCCGTAAAACAAAACCGGCAGTTTCAGCATCCAGAAAGAAAGACATTCCAGGTGGAAACTATATTATATGCAGGGAAGCCCATTATTTTCTTTGCTGATTGACAAAGCGGCCTGACAGATTCTTTTCTATACTCTTTCCCATTTATTTTAGAGAAATTTTTGAACATAAAATTCAGATACGGCTTGGGCCGTTTTTTTCGCTATTGGTATCTGAAGCTGTGGCGAATTCGAGAGAGTCCACATTCAGTTGCAATGGGTCTGTCAGTGGGAGTGTTTGTAGGTTGTCTGCCAATAATTCCCTTGCAGACAGTTGTTGCCCTGGCTATTGCCCATATGTTTCGCTGCAGTAAGATTGCGGCAGCTGCAGGTACATGGATAACCAATCCCTTTTATGCTCCATTTGTCTACTATGGTCTTTATCTTGTGGGCAGAATGATAATTCCAGCAGGTAAAAAGGAGTTTGAGCCAGAAGACCTGACCATTTTTAATATTATTGGATTGGGCTGGGATTTTTTCTGGCTTATGTTTTTCGGTGGCCTTATGGTAGGGCTTTTTCTGTCCATTTCTGTTTACATGATTTCAGTAAGACTGGTGCGGACCTGGCACGATAAAAGGGCAGAAATGAAAAGAATGAAGAAATTGAAAAAAGTATGAAAATATCAGCCAAAAAAAGTCTTGGGCAAAATTTTCTTATAGATGCCAATATTTGTCGAAAAATTGTATCATCGCTGGATATATGCCTTGAAGACAATGTCCTGGAAATCGGACCAGGCAAAGGGGCTCTAACCGGAATAATTTATCATTCAGGCTGTAATTTTTACTGCCTTGAAAAAGATAATATTCTAAGCAGAGAGATTAAGTATAATTATCCCCAAGCGTCTGTCATTAATGTTGATGCTCTGAATTTTGACTGGCCAAGGCTTAATCATTTGCCTCAGCTCAAGATTGTTGGCAACCTTCCATATAATGTAGCTTCAAGATTAATATGGGATATTGTTGCTCAAGTCAGTGTTCAAAAGTCGTGTACTTTCATGGTTCAGAAAGAAGTAGGTCAGAGGATAGCTGCCAGTCCCGGATCAAAGACGTATGGTGCTTTGTCTGTCTGGGTTCAGTCGCACGTTAGGCCGGAGTTACTATTTACTGTTTCTCCCTGTGTATTCAGACCCAAGCCTAAGGTTGATTCTGCAGTTCTTGGCTTTTATCCTGTCCCTCTTGGAAAAAAAAACTTTTCAGGTTCAAGCCTGAACCAGACCCTCAGGCTTATGTTTCAAAACAGGCGGAAACAGGTGGGAAATATTCTTAAAAATTATTGGAATGATGGAATAAATTCATTTTTTGAGAGAAAAAGTCTGGATCTGAGAATAAGGCCTGAAAATCTATCTCCAGATGATTTTCAGGAGCTGTCAAGCGTGCTGTTTCCATGGAAAAATTAAATTAAGGCTTGACTTGAGCGGCGAAATTTTGTTTGTCCTATGTATCTTGCTTGCATAGCAGGCATAAAATTAGTAAATGATTTTTTAAGGCACTCAATCTGAATCAGATGTTTATTGTAGTTATTCGGATTATATATAATTTTTTGACTAATTGAGTGATTGTTTTTTGAGTTAAACTTTTGAAGGAGGAAGTAACTGATGACAAAAGCCGACTTGGTATCCAAAATGGCGGATAAAGCAGATCTGACCAAGACTGATGCAGAAAAAGGACTGAATGCTTTTCTTGAATCTGTACAGGACACTCTGGTGAGCGAGGGTAAGTTGACACTGACTGGGTTTGGCACTTTCGCGGTTGAGGAAAGAAAGGCCCGTAATGGCCGCAATCCCCGTACTGGTGAAGAAATCCAGATTCCCGCATGTAAAGTGGTTAAGTTTCGTCCAGGAAAGATCCTTAAGGATGCAGTAAAGTAACCATAATAGCCTGGAGGTTCCAATGATTGACCTTAAGTGGAAGGCCATGATTCCCGGCGAAACCGTCCAAAGTATGCTTCCTCAGGACATACCATGGTGGATGGCTGATCATTTTGTATTTTTCAGTGTCTTGTATCTGGTTCTTTTGACCATTGGGCTGGGTGTTGGAGCTGTTGTTTTTCAATCCCTGAGCGATACAATGACTGAAAAAAGAAAGCTTGCTGAATAAATTTTGATATTTAGCATTCAAAAAAGAGGGCTGTTTAAACAGCCCTCTTTTTTTTTCTTGCCAAAAGTATAAGTAAAAGATATACTTTTTAGCTTGACCGACCTTAAGTCTTCTTTTTAGCTTTGCTGAAGATGAGATAGGGGTTACGGTCTGCAGTCTCAGTAATTAAGTAAGGGGGTGAGTCTTAGTGCCCGGAGTTATTCTTGGAGAAAATGATAATTTTGACTATGCGTTGCGTAAGTTTAAAAAACAGGTTGAAAAAGCCGGAATTCTTTCTGAACTGAAGAAAAGGCAGCATTATGAAAAGCCAAGTATTCAGAAGAAGAAAAAAGAAGCCGCTGCCAGAAAACGATTAATGAAAAAAATGCGCAAAATGCAAATGATGTAATTATGATGATTACAGAGCGTATTGAAAAAGACTTTATCCTTGCTTATAAGAACAAAGAAAGTGAGAAGGTGGCTGTCTTGCGCTTGCTCAAGGCAGCCTTTAAAAATAAGCAGGTTGAGCTGAGAAAAGAATTAAGCGATGCTGAAGCCCTTGACGTCCTTATTAAAGAGGTTAAGCAAAGGCAGGAATCTATTCGCCAGTATAGTGAAGCTGGGCGAAATGATCTCAGTGGTAGAGAGCAGGATGAGTTGAAAATAATCAATGCTTATCTTCCCAGGTCCTTTACTTCTCAAGAGATGGAAAGCGTGGCCAAAGAAGTAATTCAAGAGCTGAAAATTACTGATATAAAGGGGATGGGGCTGGTTATGAAGGCTATATCCCAGAAGTATCCCGGACAAACTGACGGTCGTCAGTTAAGCACCATTGTTCGCCAGCTGCTTTCTTCCTGATATTTTCTCTTAACGGGCAAAAGATTTTATAATTTTCGCGTAGGTAAATAAGTTCAAAGTCAAACATTAAAAAATGATTGTGATTTTGAACTTTTTTGATTTTTGATCCCGTATCAACTTGGAAGATTAAAAATACTGTATGAATTCAGCATCTATTGGGTCATGCTTTGGGTTGACTCTCGGGATTTCTGATCAACCTTAATTATATTCTTTTCAACACGCTTCTAAATTCCTGTCGTACGGCCCAGATCTTATATTCTACTATCTTTCCTGAATTAATAAATCTTTAAAATAAAATTTGCACTGGCCTGACCCCAGGCCTGCAAAAGCTGTCTAATATGGAACAAAAAACCATCAAGCTGCTGGAATTTCCCAAAGTCCTTCAGTATTTGAGTAATGAAGCGGTTTCTTCTCCAGGGAAAAATGCCTGTCTGGAAATTTCTTTTTTCAATAATCCCGATGAACTGGATTATGAGTTAAATCTTTTGCGTCAAGTCATATCCTGCAAGGAAGAATACGGGATTGCTTTAAGCGAATTTCCAGATATTACGGACAGTTTGAAAAGTCTCAAGCGCATTGAATATGTTTTGGATAATGAAGATTTATGGGATCTTTCTGCTTTTTTGAGACAAACCCGTGAATTTTTAGGTGCCTTGAGCCGGGTGGACGCAGAGAGGTTTGGATTAATTTTGGATTTGATGTCTCATTTTGTCTGGCCGGAAAAGTTTCACTCAGCCTTGAAAAGATGTCTTGGTCCTTCTGGTGAGATTAAAGATCAAAGCTCCCCTGGGCTTTATTCAGTAAGAGAAGAAATGAGGTCCATCAGGGAGTCATGTTCTAAAAAAGTCAATGAATCTTTAACCCTTTCAAATATTTCCCATTACCTTCAGGATGAATACCTGACCATTTCATCGGACAGATATGTTCTGGCTTTGAAGTCCAATTTCAAAGGCAAGGTTCAGGGCATTATCCATGACTATTCCCAAACAGGCGAAACCTGCTATTTTGAGCCCTATTTTCTTATAGATCTGAACAACAATCTCCAGAAACTAAAAAGAAGAGAAAGGGAGGAGCTTAATCGTGTCCTTGAGTACCTGACCACGCTGGGCAGAGAAGCAGCTCAAAGCTTGAAGGATCTTTTCAGCTGGGTTGTAAGGATGGATTTTGTTTTTGCTAAAGCCAGGTTTGCCGGAAAACTTAATGCCACACCTCTTAAGATCAATGAGGATTCAAACTGCCTGTCTCTGAAAAATGTCCGGCATCCTTTACTGGAGCTCGGCGGTTTTCCCGTTGTTCCCACTGATATTGAATTAGAGCCTGGTCAGCACGTGTTGATAGTTTCCGGAGGTAATGCCGGGGGAAAGACAGTCTGCCTCAAGACCCTGGGACTTTCCGCTCTAATGGCCATGAGTGCTTTGCCTGTTCCAGCAGATGAGGGTAGCTCCATTCCCATGTGGGACAAGATCTTCGTCTCCATGGTATCAGAACAGAGCGTTGAGGAAAGCCTGAGCACCTTTACGGCCCAGATCGATAATTTCAGCCGGTTCTGGCCATTAACTGATGAAAAGACTCTCATTATCTTAGATGAATTTGGTGTGGGAACTGACCCCAGTCAGGGTGCAGCCCTGGCCCAGGCAGTCGTGGACGAGCTTCTTGAGAAAAAAGCCTGGGTTGCTACAGCGACACATTTCCCCGCCCTTAAAGCTTACGCCCTTTCCAAGGAAGAGGTCAGAGCAGCTTCTGTACTTTTTGATGGATCATCAGGCAGACCCCTTTATCGTCTTGCCTATGACCAGGTTGGCTCCAGCCTGGCTCTTGATGTGGCGAGAAAGCAGGGACTTGCCCCGGAAATCATTGCCAGGGCAGAGAAGTATCTTTTGCTGGATGGTCATAATCAGGAAGAAATCTTTGAAAAACTTAACAGGCTTGCTGTGGATAGAGAGCATGAACTTGAAAGCATAAGCAAAAAGAAAACAGCTCTGCAAGAAAAGTAT
>PWPY01000335.1 GCA_003558575.1 Desulfonatronovibrio sp. | reverse complement strand
TACTCTTTACGCCTACCTTTCCGACAGCAGCCTGCAAATCGGACAGGACGTGGAAAAAGGAGAAACCATCGGCAGAGCCGGGTACTACCCTAACCTAAACACAGACGGAGTCTATTTTGAATTGCGTTTTAAACAAAAAGCCATTAACCCTGTTCCCTGGCTGACTGAGTCTTAAAAAACTGTTATAGTTCCTGATCAAAATTGATTCTCCATGAGATCTTCGAACTTTTTCTGGTGTCATTTCCTGGAACTTTAGCCCGAACTTGAACTTTTTGTAGCAACGCAGCAATTGGGAACTTTTTAACAATTAGTTAAAACTTTTTTGTTCAACCACGGTCTGCCCAATTATGTCATTTAATTATAAAGACCCCGACAAGCTGGAGGAAATAATGCGACTTAACCATTTTATTGGAATTTTCCTGGTACTTTTCTTTATCGTCATTGCCCCTTGGACCGGGCAGGCCAGAGAAGATCAGTATGAAAGTCTTAAAAAATTCAGCCAGGTAATTCATCTTATTGAGGACAATTATGTCCATGAAAAAGATAGAGAATATCTGCTTCAGGGAGCCATAGAAGGGATGCTTCAAAAACTAGATCCCCATTCATCATACCTTTCATTGGAAGAACTCAAAATGATGCAGGAGGATTTTTCCGGGGAGTTTGGCGGCATTGGCATTCAGATAGGAATGCGTGACAACCAGTTAGTGGTAATTGCTCCCATTGAAGACACCCCCGCTCATAAAGCAGGACTTCAGCCAGGAGACATGATCCTGGAAATCAATTCCAAGTCCACTCAGGGCATGAGCCTTACAGATGCAGTCAGGCTTATTCGCGGCCCCAAAGGAGAGCCTGTTGAGCTGACCATTTTGTCTGCTGAAGATAATAAACCACGAAAAGTTGAAATTGTCAGGGATACAATTCCTGTTCACTCGGTAAGGCTTCAGGAGCTTGAACCAGGATACGTTCAACTCAGGATTACAGATTTCAAGGGAAATACCACTGAAGACATACAGGATGAACTTCGCAAATACTCTGCAGACAACGATCTTAAAGGTATAATTCTTGATTTACGCAATAATCCCGGAGGACTCCTGGATCAGGCTGTTTCTGTCTCAGACCTGTTTCTTGACAGAGGGCTTATTGTTTACACCCAGGGCAGAGATGAGAGACAGCGTAAAGATTATAACGCATCAAGAAGGTCAGTTGATGTTTCCACACCCATGATCGTTTTAATTAATGCCGGCTCAGCCTCAGCCTCGGAAATTGTGGCTGGAGCACTTCAGGATCAAAAGAGGGCCCTTGTCATTGGAGAAAATACATTTGGAAAAGGCTCTGTTCAAAGTATTATTCCCCTGTCTGATGGTTCTGCCATAAAACTGACCATAGCCATCTACTACACTCCGGGAGGACGTTCCATCCAGGCAGAAGGCATTGCTCCTGATCTAAGAATTCCTTTTCAGGCCAGGGTGTCCAGCGATGACCCCCAACATCCAGCTCTCAGGGAGTCAGAACTGCAAATGCACTTGAGAAATCCTGACGCTAAGGACAAAGAGCTGAAAGATGTCAGTGAGGAAGTCAGGGAAATTCTGGACAATGACAACCAGTTGCGCATGTCCCTTGAAATCATCAAGTCAATGCCGACAATCAAAGAGCTTACCCATAAACAATAATCTGCAATGGCTGCACCTTCGAAACAAAAGTCTGCAAAAAAGAAAAAATCCACATCAAGGCGGGCCATGGGCATCCAGGTCCGCCACTTTATGTGGATTCTAACTTTTGGAATAACCCTGGTTACTCTGGCATTAATACTTTTGCTGCCTCATAAAGATAAACCTGCTATTACTCAGGAAGTGCATAAAACTAAGGTGACAGAATCCCGTTCTGTCCCCGTAGAGAAAAAGCCTCAAGCCGTAAACGAAACTTCGCTCAAGCCCAAGTCTTTTATTTACGAAGAAAAAATCGGTGCTAATTTTGACTTAAGAGTCTGGGAAGCAGATATGGCAATCTTGCAGACCCTGTCTCTTATGGGGCATGAATCCGATAGAATGGTTCATAAAAAAGTTGAAACCAGATTTTTTTACGGTATCCCTTACCATTACCAGGAGATTGTAATCTATACCAATGATGAAAGAGATGAGTTCCTTGAGAAGCTTAAGCAGAACATGGAACGTTTTTTATCCAATGTTACACTTACCCCTACCGAAAAAAAACATGCATGGTCAGTTAATATCAATGGTCAGATCACACACTTGATAAACCTGGAAAGGATTGTTGAAAAACCATTACCAGGAACCGGCAGGTTAGTAGTCATCATTGATGATATAGGAGGCAGCCTGGAATATGCTAAGAATCTTGCCCGTCTGGATTACCCAGTGATTTTCTCCATTCTGCCCCATATGCCGGCAACTAAGGCAATAGTGGACTTTGCCCGCAAAAATGATATTGAAACAATGCTCCACCTTCCCATGGAACCACTGGGCTACCCAGAAGGTATCGATCCAGGACCCGGAGCATTATTTGTTAATATGGACCCAGATGAAATAAGACGCAGGGTAAAAGATAATCTGCAGCAGGTTCCTGGAGCCATTGGGGCAAATAATCATATGGGCTCAAGATTTACTCAGGACACTCAGGGAATGGAAATCGTATTTGATGAGCTTAAAAGCAATCATCTATTTTTTTTGGACAGCCTGACAACACCAGCAAGTGTTGCAGAAAAACTGGCCCACGAAAAGGAACTGGATTTTCTCAAACGACATATATTTCTTGATAATGTTCAGGACAAACACGCCATCCTTTTTCAGCTCAGCAAGGCAGAAAACCTTGCCATAAAAAATGGAACGGCCATAGCAATAGGCCATCCTTACCCAGAAACCATCAAGGCTTTGAGAAGGTGGGATTCTCTGAGGAATCAGAATGTAGAAGTGGTGGGTATTTCCGATCTTATATCCCAGCAGAGATACAGGGCTGCTTCCCGGGTAAACTTAGATACTATCAATTAAAAAAACATAAACCTTTGGCTGAAACCTATACATTCTCAGTCGAAAAAAATCAGGAGTTACAATGACAGAAAGAACTTTTTCCATTATCAAACCAGATGCCACTGAAAGAAACCTCCAGGGAGCAATCCTTAAAATGATTCAGGATACCGGTCTTAAAGTGGTAGCCATGAAAATGATTCATTTAAGCAAGAGCCAGGCTGAAGGATTCTACGCTGTACACAAAGATAAACCTTTTTTTGACAGCCTGACCGACTTCATGTGTTCAGGACCAGTGGTTGTAAGTGTACTTGAAGGTGAAAACGCTATTGCCAAATACCGGGAAGTCATGGGAGCAACCAATCCTGCCAACGCAGATGAAGGCACTATCCGCAAGGCCTTTGCCTTAGACATTGAAAAAAACTCCGTACACGGATCTGATGCGCCTGAAACAGCAGCTGTAGAAATTGCGTATTTCTTCAATCAGCTGGAGATTGTGGGCTGATGACCATCAAAGTTGGTTTCATAGGGGCAGGCAATATGGGCGGCGCCATGATCGCCGGCCTTGCCCCGGGAAAAGACATTAAAATCTATGCCTGTGATCCTGATCAGGATAAGCTGGAAAAACTCTCCCATGACCATGGAGTTACTCCTCTGGCAAACGCTTTGCAGGTCGCAGAAGAATGTGACTATGTATTCTATGCGGTAAAACCGGCTATACTGGAATCCATTGTAAAGCAGACAAAACCTGGTTTAAAAACATCAAAATGCCTGATATCAATTGCCGCAGGTA
Source organism: Desulfonatronovibrio sp. (assembly GCA_003558575.1). Taxonomy (GTDB): domain Bacteria; phylum Desulfobacterota; class Desulfovibrionia; order Desulfovibrionales; family Desulfonatronovibrionaceae; genus Desulfonatronovibrio. The sequence goes on along the minus strand of PWPY01000335.1, from coordinate 2,450 downwards.
TACCCATCAGCAAAATTTCAGCTTGGTCAGGAAATCAATTCCCTGTAGTCAGAGTAATGCCCAACACCCCTGCCCTCATTGGTAGAGGTGTTTTTGCAGTATGTTTTGACCATGATCTGATCAGTCCGTCCCAAAAAGGATTTATTACTGAAATCTTTACAAGACTGGGCCGCACATTTGTTCTGCAGGAAAAATCATTTGATCTGTTTACAGCCTTAATAGGCTCTGGTCCGGCTTACGTGTACTATTTCATGGAAAGCATGATTGATGCTGGAGTGCTCATGGGTATGGACAGGAGAAATGCCACAGAAATGGTCAGAGAACTCTTTGCCGGATCATCTGAAATGAGTATTCAGCTTGGCATGCACGTTAATGAGCTTAAGGAAATGGTTACTTCCCCTGGAGGAACAACTATTGAAGGGCTTCGAACTCTGGATAAGAACCGGGTCAAGGCATCCATCATGGAAGCAGTGGAAAGTGCAACTCGAAAAAGTATTGATATGGGCAAGTAAAACCAGGCGATATTTAAGCTGTTTTGCTCTCATCAGGGAAGGATGAACCACTTTTATTTGACATTATTGGATATGAGCCGAATAAACTGTCTAATCGGATCATAAAATATGTGTTCTTTTAAAACCTTCCTTGCCAAAATAGAACATCTGCCTTAATTTTATTCTTACTGGTCTTGAAACCATGAAAGTGTATAGGTAAAAAATATGGAAACACAAAGATATGAGCAAATTTTATCTGATATCCAGACCTTGCCTCTTTCTGAACAACTCCTCTTGTTAGAACAAACAGCCTCATTAGTAAGAAATAAGGCCACCTCTTTACCTAAGCCCAGGAGCATTATGGAACTAAAAGGGATGGGTAAAGATATCTGGAAAAAAATTGATGTAGATAAATACTTTGCGGAAGAAAGAGCATCATGGAGTGGTTCAGGAATATCCTTCCTGAAGCCAAAATCATGAAAACCCTGTCAGGTGATTTACCAGACCATCCCCATGCCCCAGATCAAAATTGTTTTCCAATACCTTTTGCAGATAATCTCTGGCTTTTTCCACAGCTGCAAACATATCTGATCCATTGGCGAGTTACTTCATTGGGGTCGGACCTAACCATCATCCTTAAATATCAGGATAAACCCAGTGAAATCTCTTACTATTTCACCGAGGTATGCCATACATGATCAGGTAAAAAATCTGTTGGCTCTGGGCGCATTTGCTTACAACTGATTTTTGAGCATTGAAATGGGCGTTCTAAGGCCAATTTCAGACTCTATAGAGGATATTTATACAATCAACTCAATAACTTGATTAGGTCCGACCCCATAAGAGTTGATATGTGTCTGTTCAATATAAGGTATCCCTTATTGAACAGACCTGACCCTAAACCAATTTTTCAACATATCCATTTTTGGGAACTGAAGAGAGGCTTGTGAGCATATCTTGTAGCATTTTAAAAAGGTCAACACCACTCAGTTTCAGCGTATTTCCATGTGGCAGGACATAGCCTGACAACCCATCACCAAACCTTACCGGATCGCCATATCTTGGCCAGTCCCGGTACCAGGGGATGTATATGAATATATTCTTTGCAGAATTTCTGAAAAAAATAGAGGCTGTATTCTTGAAATTTTGCTTTTGCCTGATGCCCTCAACTCAAGCATCTTAAGCCGGGAGTAAGCAACAGCCAAGGCCTCTTCAGTCATTGAGTCATATTTGCTGCCGAAGAGCTGACGAAAAACATCACAGCAGAAATGAAACAGCTCATGCCACCACACTTTATACACAACCAACTCTGCTGAATGCTTCAAATTACTGACAGTTATAAAAATATTCCTGTTTGCTGAGAGAACTTCATTTGCAGCACGCCAGAAAAAATTACGCATATTATGCTCATACAAAGCCACGATACCTGGGCTATGCATTGGCGTATATGATCCAAGCAAAATCTGATGTCCTGGCTGCCATTCAGGCAGTACGTCCACAGGCTGATTTAGAAACTCCTCCAAGGGCTTATTAAAATCGCCATGGCCAAGAATACTTTCGATCATTCCCGGGTGAACAGCATCTGAGTATGGGCTGTAACCATCCCCATCTCTTATTATGAATTGATCAATTTCTTTATGAAGAATTTTGATCATGTCTTTTTCAATTGCCATAATTTTGTGACTCTAATATTTTAGCATTATGTGAATATATGACGCAAAAAGTCCACAAGGGAAAAGCATGAGTCTCCTAACCAGGAGACTTGAAATAAATCCCTTGAACAATGAATATATCGTTATCCTTAGACTATATTTGCCACTCATGGTTGGGATCAGGAATATAAGTCAGATTGATTTCCATAACTCCTTCATTATAAGAATATACAGGTTTTGTTGTGAGAAACTCTTTCACAACCCATCCCTCAGGAACCTTGAGCCTTTCCAAGATCAGCTTGAAGTT